>CAMDHS010000056.1 GCA_945898115.1 Comamonas sp. lk | reverse complement strand
CTGGGCGTAGTAGTCGCGCGCCGCGCCCGACACCTCGGCCGGGTAGCGGCCCCAGGGAAAGAGGTGGAAAAACTCTTTCAGATCACGCTGCTTCTCGCCCTTAGCCGTCTCAGACTCGGGGGTAGAGAAATAGCCGTCGCCCGTGGCCGGGTCAAAGCCGTAGGCGTGCTTGGCCGGGGTATCAAAAAAAGCCCGCCATTCGGCATAAATGCCTTCAACCAGGCTTTGCGGCAAAGGGTGCTTGCGCAGCACCGCAAAACCGGTTTCGTGCAGGCTGGCGCAAAAGGCCTGGGGCGCGTCGGGGGCGTGAAAGTCCAATACCGGCAGCTGCATTTTTGCGTTCATGTTCAAACTCCCAGCCAGTCGGCCATCAGGGTGCGCTCGATCAGGTCTTTACAGGCCTGCGCTTGCACCTGCATGCAAACCTGGGTGTCCGGCACCTCGGGGCCCCAGCCGCTTTGCGGGTAGGCGATGTCTTTGCGCCGCAGCATGGTCTGGCCTTGCGCCAGACCGTCCACCGTCACGCGCACGCGCCCGGTCGCGGTGCTGAATAACTCGGGGTTGGTGAGCGCTACAAAGGCCAGCACGTCGTGGCCAAAGCAGCCGTGGATTTCGGCCACATGCGGGTACAGGCCGCTGTAAAAGTTGGCATAAAAGGCGACTGCGTGGTGCAGGGTGTCGGTGGCCAGGTGCTGGCGGTGCTGGGCGATCTGCGCAAACAGGTGCACGGGCAAGATTACTTGGTGCGTCACGTCCAGGCCGACCATCGTCAAGTCAAACCCGGCGGTGAAAACGATGTCGGCCGCGTGCGGGTCGTTCCAGATATTGGCCTCGGCCACGGGGGACACATTGCCGGGTTCTAGCACCGCGCCTCCCATGATGATCACTTGGCGTAGCAGCTGGGGCAGGGCGGGCTCGATTGCGAGTGCCAGCGCCAGGTTGCCCAAGGGCCCCACGGCCACCACGGTGATTTCGCCGGGATGCTGGCGCGCCATGTCCACGATGAACTGCGCCGAAGTGCGCGCATCTAGCTGGTTGTGTGTGGCTACGCGCTGGGGCAGGTTGCCCAGGCCGTCTGCGCCGTGGATGTGGTCGGGCGGCGCCTCGCTGGCCTTGACCAGCGGGGCGGCCACGCCTTGCGTCACGGGAATCTGGCCGCGCCCGGCAATGGCCAGCAAATACAGGGCGTTGCAAGCGGCTTGTTCCACCGTCACATTGCCAAACGTCGTGGTGACTCCAACCACCTCAATGTCGGGATGGGCCAGGGCGTAGTACAAGGCCATTGCGTCGTCTACGCCAGGGTCGGTGTCGTAAATCACCCGGTGGGGTGCAAGGTGGTTCATGGTCGGGGCGGGTGGGTAAAACGTTGTTTGCAAAATGCGGGTCATGCCGATGGCGGCGTGCTGCTTTTAGGACAGGCCTGCGTATTGGCGCAGCGCCTCAATGTCTGAGGCGTCTTGCGGCTGCGGGCTTTGGGCCAAAAAGGCGGCGACCGCCTGGGCCGTGGGCACGCTGTTTTGCGCGCCCATCTGGGTGCAGGCCAGGGCGGCGGCGGCACTGGCCTGGCGCAGGGCCTGGGCCATGGGGGTGTGGTCGGCCAGCGCGGCCACCAGCGCACCACAAAAGGTGTCGCCCGCGCCCGTGGTGTCCACGGCCAGCACCTCAAAACCGGTTTGCACATGAAAAGTAGCCCCCTCGCGCACCACACAGCCACGCGCGCCCAGGGTGACCACTACGACAGGGCAGGGTAAGTGCGCCAAGCAAAACGCAATGCTGCCTTGCACGCCAGCCAGGGTGCGCAATTCGCCTTCGTTGACCACCAAGACGTCCACGGCGGCCAGCAGCTCAGATGCCAGGGGCTGGGCGGGTGCGGCGTTCAGCGCCACCTGCACGCCAGCGGCCCGCGCGGCCAGGGCATACGCGGTTACGGTCTCCATCGGGATTTCGAGTTGCATCAGCAAGTGGCTGTAGCCCTTTAGCGGAGGGAGGTGCGCCGATGTGAGGCAGGCATTGGCGCCCGGGGCCACGGTTATGGCGTTTTCGGCTTGGTCGTCCACGCAGATAAACGCGCTGCCGGTGGGCACGCCGCTGGGGCGCACGGTGTGTAGCGTCACGTCCGCGCTGTTTAAGGAGGCCTCAATGGGTGCGGCAAACGCGTCGTCGCCCAGGGCCAGCAGCATGTGCGTGGCGACACCACCGGCGCGGGCGCAGGCCACCGCCTGGTTGGCGCCCTTGCCCCCGGCAAAGGTCTGAAAAGCGCCGCCCAGTATGGTCTCGCCGGGCGCGGGAATGTGCGGTGCGCGCACCACAAAGTCCAAATTCGCTGAACCGGCTACCAGCACCATGGGTGTCCTTTACTTATTGTTCGTACGCGGCGCCGCTTGAGGAGCGCTGGCACCGCCTAAATGAGCGAACAAAGTGTAGGCCAAGATCAGTGCCTCAGACGGTCGACGTGGCCTTCGAATACGCCTTATTTTCTGAACAAATTGCAAACCGCTTTACCCTAGACTTTGTGCTGGGGCACAATGTTTGGATGCACCGCTGCCCAGAAATAGCCGGTTTGCATGCCCGCATCTTCTTGTCTGTTTTTTGTACTTTAGGAGCTAATTCATGCGTATTTCCGGCGTTTTTAAATTCAGTTTCCTTTGTGTCGCCTTGAATGCGGCGCAGGTCTTGGCCGAGCCGGCCGTGATTTTTGACATGGGAGGCAAGTTCGACAAGTCGTTTAACGAAGCGGCTAACACGGGCATTCAAAAATGGAGCAAAGAGACGGGCAAGAAGTTTTTGGAGTTTGAAATCAGCAACGAATCCCAGCGCGAGCAAGCGATTCGGCGCATGGCTGAAAAAGGCGCGAGCCCCATTATTGGTATTGGTTTTGCCCAGGCTTCTAGCATCGAAAAAATCGCCAAAGAATTTCCCAAGCTCCAGTTCGCCATTGTTGACATGGTGGTAGACGCGCCCAATGTGCAATCGGTGGTGTTCAAGGAGCAAGAGGGCAGCTTTTTGGTCGGCGCGCTCGCAGCCATGGCCAGCAAGAGCGGCAAGGTCGGGTTTGTCGGCGGTATGGACATTCCCCTGATTCGCAAATTCGAGTGCGGTTACCGCCAGGGCGCTTTGTTTGTGAACCCGAAGGTGGGCTTTGTAGGCAATATGACGGGTAGCACCGGCGCGGCCTGGAGTGACCCCACGCGCGGTGGCGAACTGGCCAAGGCGCAGTTCTCGCAAGGCGTGGACGTAGTTTTTGCAGCGGCGGGGGGCACCGGAATTGGCGTGTACCAGGCGGCCAAAGACGCGGGCAAGTTGGCCATTGGCGTGGACAGCAACCAAAACCATATTCAGAGCGGCACCATGCTGAGCTCCATGCTCAAGCGCGTGGATGTGGCGGTGTACAACGTGGCCAAGGCACACAAGCCGGGCATCTCGGTGCTGGGCCTCAAAGAAGGCGGTGTGGACTACGCTATGGATGAGCACAACGCCAAGTTGCTCACGCCCGACATGAAAAAGCGCGTAGAAGCCGCCAAGGCCGACATCATCAGCGGCAAGATCAAGGTGGCCGACTACATGGCAGACAACGCTTGCAAGTTGTAGCAAGTACGCCGGTACAGCGGCAAGCGGCAGACGGCTTCCCCGAGGCGGCCCGCCAATCCTGGGCATTGCGTATGGTGGGCATGAATAAGCGCTTTGGCGCGGTGGCGGCCAATTCCGATGTGAACTTTGCGGTGCGCGCGGGCAGTTTGCATGGACTTATCGGTGAAAACGGGGCGGGCAAAAGCACACTCATGTCGGTGCTCTACGGCCTGTACCAGGCCGATAGCGGCCAGGTGGAAGTGTTCGGGAAACCAGCGCGCATTGCCCGCCCCGATGACGCGATTGCCTTGGGCATTGGCATGGTGCACCAGCACTTTATGTTGGTCGATACGCTCAGTGCGCTGGACAACATCATGCTCGGCGCCGAAGGCCATTGGCATCTGGGACGTGCGCAGTCTCGCGTGCGTCCGGCGCTGGACGCGCTCATGCAGCAAACGGGCTTGCATCTGAACCTCAACGCGCGGGTTGGCGAATTGGCGGTGGGCGACCGCCAGCGGCTAGAAATTCTCAAAACCCTGTTTCGCGGCGCCCGCATTTTGTTGCTCGACGAACCCACGGCTGTGCTCACGCCCCAAGAGGCGGAGCAACTGTTTGCGGTCTTGCGCAACTTGCGGGACCAAGGCACGACGGTGGTCTTGATCACCCACAAGCTCAAAGAGGTGCTGCACCTGTGCGACACCGTGACCGTGATGCGCGCGGGCCGCGTGGTGCAAGAAATGCCGGTTTCGCAGGCCGACGTGGACCTGCTGGCCCACGCCATGGTGGGGCGCAAAGTGCAGACGGGGCGCAACCAGGCGCCCCGCAAATTGCCGGGCGAGGTGTTGTTGCGCGCCGAGGGCCTGGTTTGGGTTGACGCATCCAAGGTGCGGCAGGTCGATGCCGTGGACGTGCACCTGCGCGCGGGCCAAATTACCGGCTTGGCCGGGGTATCGGGCAATGGCCAGACGCCGCTTTTAGAAATTTTGAGTGGGCTGCGCGCCCCGCAGTCTGGTCGCCTGGCGCTTGCAGACCAGCAGTTTGAGGCGCCGCAGTGGCTCAGTCCGCAGACCGCGCGCCACCTGGGCCTGGCCCATGTGCCCGAAGACCGACAGGCGCGCGCACTGGTGATGGAATTTGCGGCTTGGGAGTCTGCCGTGCTCGGCTATGAGGCCACGCCCGCCTATAGCCGCCATGGCTGGATGCGCCATGGTGCGATGCATTCCGACACCCAGCAGCTTATTGCGCAGTTTGATGTGCAACCGCGCAATGCGCTATTGCGCAGCAGTAGTTTTTCAGGCGGCAACCAGCAAAAACTGGTGCTTGCACGCGAGTTCCAGCAATTGCCCCGCGTGCTGCTGGTGGGCCAACCCACGCGCGGGGTGGACATTGGCGCCATCGAATTCATCTACGCCCGCCTGCGCGCACTGCGCGACGCCGGCTGCGCTATTTTGTTGGTGTCTAGCGAGCTCGATGAAATTTTGGCCCTGTCCGACCGGGTGCTGGTGATGCACCAAGGCCGCGTGGTGGGTGATTTGGACGTGGCCGATTGCAGTGAGCTGGTGCTAGGGCGCCTGATGTCTGGCGGTGTGCTGTGACTACACCGCCGCCCCTGCCGGTGTGGGCGGATCGCGTGTTGCTGCCCTTGGTGTGCCTGGCGGTGGCGCTGGGCTGCGCCGGGGTGGTGGTGTGGCTGGTGGGGCAAAGCCCGCTGCAGGTGATGGGTGTGCTGCTGGACGGCGCCTTTGGTTCGCAGCGGGGCTTTTGCTACGTGCTGTATTACGCCACCACCTTTGTCTTTACCGGTTTGGCGGTGGCGGTGGCGTTTCATGGGGGTTTGTTCAATATTGGTGGTGAAGGGCAGGCGGTGCTTGGGGGTCTGGCCACTGGCTTGGTCGCCTTATGGCTTTCGCCTTATTTGCCGGCCTGGCTGATGCTGCCGCTCATGGTGCTGGCCGGTGCGCTGGGTGGGGCGGTGTGGGCTGCGGTACCCGGCTATTTGCAAGCCTACCGGGGCAGCCACATTGTCATTACCACCATCATGTTTAACTTTATTGCGGCCAGTGTGCTGGTGTATGTGATGGTCCACCTGGTGCGCGCGAGCGGTTCCATGGCCATTGAAAGCGCGCCTTTTGCAGCCTCGGCCAAACTGCCGTCCATGCAAACCGCCATGGGCTGGTTGGGCGTGGGTTGGGTGGGGTCGCCCTTGAACCTGAGTTTTTTTCTGGCCTTGGCGGCCAGCGTTGGTGTGTACCTGTTTTTGTGGCGCAGCCGCAGCGGCTACCAGTTGCGCGTGGTGGGGACCAGCCCAGGTGCAGCCCAATATGCCGGTATTGCGGTGCCCCGCCAGGTGGTGGCGAGCATGGCTTTGTCGGGCGCGCTGGCCGGCTTGGTGGGAATGAATGAAATCTCGGGCGTGAGCGGGCGCTTGCTGTTGGAGTTTGTCAGTGGCGCGGGCTTTACCGGTATTGGGGTGGCGCTGATGGGGCGCAACCATCCGGTGGGCATTGTGCTGGCCAGTGTGCTGTTTGGCGCGCTCTTTCAGGGCGGCGCCGAGGTGAGCTTTGAGGTGCCAGGATTTGGCCGCGACATGGTGGTCATGTTGCAGGGGTTTATCGTGCTTTTTTCGGGCGCAATGAGCTATGTGATTGCCCCTTGGGTGTCGCGCGCCCTGGTTGGTCTGCGGTTTTTGGGCGGACGATTGCTGCCCACCACCGCCAAGGGGCACGCCGGTGGATGAGCTTCAGTGGATTGCGCTGCTGACTTCCACCTTGCGACTGTCCACGCCGCTGGTGCTGTGCGCCTTGGCAGGACTTTTTTCAGAGCGCTCGGGCATTGTGGACATTGGCCTGGAGGGCAAGATGCTGTTTGCCGCATTTGCAGCTGGGGCGGTGGGCGCCTGGTATGGGTCTACTGCGTTGGCGTTGTTGGCCGCCATTGCGGTGGCGGTGGCTATGTCTTGCTTGCACGGGTTTGCCTGTGTGCGCTATCCCGGTGACCAGGTGGTGTCAGGCCTGGCGCTCAACATCATTGCCGCAGGTCTGACAGTGGTGCTCGGTGCGGCCTGGTTTGGCCACGGTGGTCAAACGCCGCCACTGGGTGCAGACGTGCGCATGGCACCTTTGTGGCGCCTGGATGCAAACCCGAGCCCAACGTGGGCCTGGCTGGAGGCGCTGTTGTCGCTGGACTTGCTGGTGCTGGCCAGCTTGGTGCTGGTGCCGCTGTCGTGGTGGCTGCTGTACCGCACGCGCTTTGGTCTGCGCCTGCGCGCCGTGGGCGAAAACCCGCATATGGTGGAGGCCGCAGGTGTGTCGGTGCCAGGGCTGCGCTTTGCGGCGCTCACGCTCAATGGTGTGCTGTGCGGCCTGGCCGGCGCCTATCTGGTGCTGGCGCAAAGTGCCCAGTTTTCGCAGAATATGACAGCCGGCCGGGGCTTTATGGCCTTGGCGGCGCTGATTTTTGGCCGTTGGCAGCCTGGGTTGGCACTAGGGGCGTGCTTGCTGTTTGGTTTTTTGGACGCGGCGTCTATGCGCTTGCAGGGCTTGCGCATCGGATCGTTGGGCGAGGTGCCAGTGCAATTCATTCAGGCCCTGCCTTATTTACTCACGGTCGTCTTGCTGGCCGGTTTTGTGGGAAAGGCGGTAGCCCCAGCGGCGCTGGGCAAGCCCTACCGCAAGGAGCGATAGGACTTAAGCCGCCGCAGCAAGTCCCTGACGACGCGCTGCGCGCTGGGCATCGAGCAGCTTGCACAGGCGCGCGGGCAGCGGCAGCGGCTCGCCATGGATGCGTGCAACCAGCAGTTCGGCGCACAGTGCGGCCAGCGACAGGCCGCGCGCGCCCATGGCGGCGCTGATCCATAGGCTGGCGTCTGGCGCGGCTTGCACTGCGCCCACCAGCGGCAGGCGGTCGTGCGACACGCAGCGCTGGCCGCGCCAGAGCTGCACCTGGGCGGCGTCAAACTGCGGCGCCAGCGCTGCTGCCACCGCAGGTAGATGCTGGGCCAGCCGTTCGCGGTTGGCCTGGTGCAGGGTTTGAGCGTCGGTTTCGGGGTGCGGATCGAAGCTGGCCCCCGCGAGCCAGAATGGTCGCTGGTCTTGGCTTTGCGACACGCCTAAATCCATGTCTGGCTCAAGACCTTCACCCAGACCCTGGCTCAGCGGTACCGAAGGCAAAAAATTGCCACGCCCTTGCACAGGCTGTACGGGTAAATCTGCCAGACCGGCGCAGGGCCCTATGCTGACGCCGCCGTACATCGGGTGCAGCCCCGCCAGCGCTAGGGCTACGGCAGGGGTGGTTTCAGGCGAGAGGTGGCTGGGCGAATTGGATGCCGTAGTGGCGCGCGTCGGGGATGAGGCACTGGGTGTTGCGTCGGCAATCCAAACCGCGTCGGCCTGTTGGGTTACGCCGCCAGCAGGGGCCAGCAGGCGCGCTGCGTCCAAGGCGCTGGCGATGACCAGCAGCGGGCTGCGCGCGCGTTCTTGCCCGGCCTCGTCCAAGCAAACCCAGTCTTGGCCTTGGCGCTCTAAGCGCTGCACGCGCGTATTGCCGGTCAACGTCACGCCCGCAGTTGCCAGCCATGCGCGCACCAGCAGGGCCGGTTTGAGCCATAAGGCCTCAGGCAGCCACTGCGCTGGGGGTGCGTCTTGGGCGCCGGTAGCTGCTGGGCGCCTGAGCCAGGCGCCGCTGGCTTCCCAGTCTTTGCCCTGCAGCAGCAGCGCCTGGGCATGCTGGCGCGTCAGGGCGCATCCGCTGCGGGTGAGCTGCGACACGGGCCCGTCGTCGGCACTCACCACGGGGCTGACCAGCCCGGCGGGCAAACCCGAGGCTCCAGCCGCAGGACCGGCCTGCGCATCGAGCACCTGCACTTGCCAACCGCGCACGGCCAACGCGCGGGCCACCGCAGCGCCGCTGATGCCCGCGCCAATGACCGTGCAAAGCTGTGGCTGCGCCCAAGTTGCGCGCGGCGACTTGCGGCTGCGCTGCACCGGCCAGGCGGGGTCAAAAAACCAAGCATCTGAGGCGTGTCGGCGAAAGCCCAATGTGCTGAGCACGTGGATTGCGTCTGTACCAGGCGCGGCCAGGGTATTTGTAAATTGCAGACGGGTGCCGCGTTTGCAGCATTTGGCCAGGGCTGCCAGGGACGGGGCATCCGGCGAAAGGGCACTGAGGTAAACGATATCGGCCTGCATGTTTTGCTGGTCCAGGGCGGTCTGCGCCTCACCCAGACACAGGGTGAGCGAGACCTGCCCGCCGTCCAGCAGCAGGCGGTGGAAGCCTTTGTGCCCATCCAAATGAGACAGCGCACCGGCCAATTCCTGCGCTAGCGCGTCTGCGGGCTGCGGTGTGAATGGCTTTTTCGTGGGCACTAATCCTACGTAATGCAGCATCCGCCCACGGCCCGGTGTGTTGCGCCATTGGTGCCAAAGCGCTAGAAACCGGCTACCGTCACCAAAATCGGTGTCCAGCACCGTGCACGCGGGCGCTGCAGCGGTGCGGGCGTCAAGCGGCAAGGAGGGGATGGGCAGGAAACTCAGGCAGTCGGGGGCACGTAGCCTTGCGCCGCGTCGGCGCCGCTGCCAAAGAAGTGGTTTTCCATTTGCCGGGCCAGGTATTGGCGGGCGCGGGCATCGGCCAAGTTCAGGCGGTTTTCATTGACGAGCATGGTTTGGTGTTTGAGCCAGGCGGCCCAGGCTTCCTTGCTCACGCCCTCCCAAATGCGCTTGCCCAGTTCGCCGGGGTAGGGCGCAAAGTCGAGTCCTTCGGCCTCTGTGCCGAGTTTGATGCAATGAACGGTGCGTGCCATGGGGTGCCTTGATAACGAAAAATACGGTGAAATAAGAGACCGGATCTTATTCGTTTTGAACCATGCCCCGGCATTGGAGGGAATCAAGCGTCGTCAACGCTCTTGGCTGGATAATCGGCAAAGGGCATTTGTGTCCGGCCAATAGGAATCTTGCGTGAACCTTGTTTTCAATTTTGTGGGCCTGTATCCACGTCGTTTCTTTGCCTTCATCAGCCTGGCTTGTCTGGGGTTGCTGGCATTTGGCATGTACCTTCAGCACGTGGTGGGCTTGGAGCCCTGCCCGATGTGTATCGTGCAGCGCTACGCCATGGTGTTGGTGGCGTTGGTGTCCGGCTTTGCAGCCACCCGCCGAGGTCGGGGCGCCTTGCTGGCGTCTGGTCTGCTGCTGGTGCTGATCTCGGGTCTGGGCGCTTTTGTGGCTGCACGCCAAAGCTGGTTGCAGTGGTATCCGCCCGAGGTGCTGAGCTGCGGGCGCGACCTGTACGGCATGATCGAAAACTTTCCCCTGCAGCGCGTGGTGCCCATGGTCTTCAAGGGCAGCGGCGACTGCTCGGTGGTGGATTGGACTTTTGTGGGCGGCTCGATCGCTAATTGGTCTTTTGCGTGCTTTTGCGCGATTGCGCTGACATCACTGCTGCTGGCGCTGGGCACCTTGCGGCGTTGAGCCGCAAGCCAGTTACCCGGTGGCGGTGAGCCGCAAGCCAGTTACCCGGTGGCGTTGAGCCGCAAGCCACTTGCCCGAAGGCGGCCCGCCGCAAGCTTCTTTCCTGATGGCCTTACGCCCCGACTTTTTTCACCAGCACCTGGCTCTTGCGGTCCCAGTTGTACTTGCGCTTGCGGGCGTCGGGCAGCCAGTCGGGGTCTACCAGCACAAAGCCGCGTTTCAAAAACCAGTGCGTGGTGCGCGTGGTCAGCACAAAAATACTGTCTAGCCCGGCCGCCTTAGCGCGCTGCTCAATGCGCTTGAGCACACGCTCGCCGTCGCCCTGGCCTTGCACTTCGGGCGACACCGTCAGCGCCGCCATTTCTGCGGTTTTGGCCTCGGGGTAGGCGTATAGCGCGGCGCAGGCAAAGATCACGCCGTCGTGCTCGATCACCGTGTAATAGCCGGCATCGCGCTCAATCTCGGTGCGGCTGCGTTTGACCAGGGTGCCGTCTTGCTCAAACGGCTCAATGAGCTTGAGGATACCGCCCACGTCGTCTTCGGTGGCTTCGCGCAGCTCCTCCAATTTTTCGTCCACGATCATGGTGCCGATGCCGTCGTGCACATACACCTCCAGCAAAATCGCGCCGTCCACCGCGTAGGGAATGATGTGGCTGCGCTCCACGCCGGATTTGCAGGCGCGCACGCAGTGCTGCAAATAAAATCCCACGTCCGTGGGCTCGTTGGCCGGGGGCAGATCGGCGAGTAGCGCTTCTGCTGCGGCCAGGGGCAGCTCGGTGTCAATGGGGTTGTCGTCGCCCGCCGGTTCTTCGGGGCGCATGCGCAGGCCTGGGATTTCGGTCAGAAAAATCAGCTTGTCGGCCTGCAAGGCCGTGGCCACCGAGGTGGCGACCTCTTCCATGGTCAGGTTAAAGGCCTCGCCGGTGGGCGAAAAACCAAAGGGCGAGAGCAGCAGCAGGGCGCCCATGTCCAGCACCTTGCTGATGCCCGCCGTATCCACCTTGCGCACCACGCCCGAGTGCTGAAAATCCACCCCGTCCACAATGCCCACAGGCCGCGCGGTAATAAAGTTGCCCGAAATCACCCGTACCGTGGAGTCGGCCATGGGCGTGTTGGGCAGGCCCTGGCTAAACGCCGCCTCAATCTCGTAGCGCAACTGGCCGGCCGCCTCTTGCGCACAGTCCAGTGCCACCTCGTCGGTAATGCGGATGCCGTGCGAATACTTGGGCACATGGCCTTTTGCCTGCAGTTGCTCATTCACCTGGGGCCGAAAACCGTGCACCAGCACAATTTTGACGCCCATGCTCTGGATCATGGCCAGGTCTTGCGCCAGATGCGGCAGCTTGCCCGCCGCCACCGCCTCGCCCGCAATGCCGACCACAAAAGTCTGGTTGCGAAACTTGTGGATATACGGCGCCACCGAGCGAAACCAGGGTACGAAGGTGAAATTGAAGACGGAGGTCATGGGTGGGGTCTGGCGAAAAGGTGGGTTGTTTAGCGGCTAATGTACCGAAAGCGGGTTGAGTGCCTGTGGCCGAAAGCCCTCGCCAGTGCACAAGTGCGAACCGGGGGCCGTTCGCTGCGCTGTGTTAGATTTCAAAGGTAGCGACTTTTGACTACCTTACGAATGGGAGCAATCCATGGCCACCACCAGCCTCGCAAGCAAACCCACCAGCTTGAAATTGCCCGCCGCGCTCAAAACGCAGCTTGAAATCAACGCCCAGAATGCGGGCATCAGCCTGCACGCATTCATGGTGCAAACCCTGGCCGATTCGGTGCAGCGCACACGGCTGCGTGAGGCGTTTATGCGGGACTCGCACATCGCACTGAGCGGCATGAAAGCCAGCGGATTGGGCCACGAACTGGGTGACGTCCGCACCTATTTTTCTGAATTGTCCAAACACCGCAAAGGCTTGCAAACCAAGCCGCAAGACCTTGCCCCAACGCCCTTGGGCTAAAGGCCATGGCGCGCGTATTTCTGAGCCAAGCCGCATTTGACGACCTGCTTCGGCTGGAGGAGTTTCTGGCGGGGTCCGATGATCCAATGACCGGCGGCTTGCTGGATTTCATCCTGGACGCCTTGAACGTGTTGACCCACCAGCCCGGCATCGGAAGACCGGTGGAGGGCGGGCTGCGCGAACTCATCATTTCGCGCAAGCGCAGCGGCTATTTGGCGCGCTACGAATTCGACCAGGCGCGCGATCTGGTGCTAGTGGCCCGCATTCGCCATCAACGGGAATCGGGGTACTCCGAGGGAGAGATTTGACAAAGAGCCCGGTGTGCTTGTGATGGTTTGCAAAGCGTTAGAGCGCCACAGAAATAAACGGATTCACCACGGTCAGTGATTCAAACCGCTGTCCGTGGTTCAGGTCTTCCGTGTACAGCGTGTGCGCGCCGCCGCGCATGGCCGCCTCGATCACCATGGCGTCCCAAATGGAAAGCTGGTGCTGCATCGATTTTTCAATGGCAGTCGTAACCAGCGACACATCGCTGGGCACTACGGTCCAGTGCGTGTAAGCCATCACCAGTGCTTTGGCGTGTGCGGACGGCATTTGTTGTTTGCGGGTCAGCACATTGAACAGCTCAATCAGCACTTGGGTGCTCACCAAAGCATCACCGGTAGCGCTGGCTTGTGAAACCAGTGTTCTGGCAATGGCCTGCTTTTCTGGTGCCGTGGTGTCGGTGCAGTAAACCAAAACGTTGGTGTCAAAAAAAACGCTCACGTTTTGGCCTGCTGCGCTGGGTTTTTGCTCGGACTGGTCGCGTTGCGGTCATTGGCCCGAAAGTCCTCGGCATAAAGTTCTTCGCGCAGGGTTTTGTGAGGAGAAGCTTCTTGAGAAGGCAGGGGTGCGTGAGTTGCCAGCGTGGCGTTCTCAATAGCCAGCATGAGGTTGGCAGTGGCTTCTTCGCGCAAACGCTTGGTGGCGTCGTCGGTTCCGTTGACATATTGCTGCAAGAGCTCGCGCACTTTGGCGCTCAGCGAAGTGCCTTGCTGCGCGACGCGGATGCGCGCTTGTTTGATCAGTTGGTCGTCTAAGGAAATAGTGAGGTTGGACATGCCCATGCTCCTAATCGAATAGCAGTTGAGTGTATCACCCAGATTCACGAATTCACATGATTATGTGAAACCGTGAATCTGGGTGCTGGGGGATAATCATGGCAATGGCTTCTACCCTGCACATAGACTTCCCCGAAAACCTGCCCGTCTCCGCCCGGCGCGAGGAGATCATGGCCGCGTTGGCGGCGCACCAGGTCATCATTGTTTGTGGCGAGACCGGCTCGGGCAAGACCACGCAGCTGCCCAAGATCGCGCTGGCCATGGGCCGGGGC
>CAMDHS010000055.1 GCA_945898115.1 Comamonas sp. lk | reverse complement strand
GCCCTCCGGGCTCCTGCAAACACGGCCTTGCAGGTAACTCTCTTCGATCCCTTGCCGCCAGATTTACGCGGAAACCGACAGCCACTCACAGGGCTCAGCAATCAATGTCAATTCACTCTTTAAAGTCATTGAAAATGATCCCCGCCATTCTGATTTTCTTCTTATAAGATTCAATGCTGTTCCGACCCGCGACTTCAGTGACTGGTCGATGGCCTCGATAGAAGTTGACGAGCAGCGTTTCATAAACATAGCAAATCAAGCTCTGCATGCTGAAGACGTAGCTATGTCAGCAGTCAGGGATTTCTTGTGCTACGGCAAATGGATCGATTGAATTTTCGAGTCCTCATCTCACGTGAGATTCACAATAAAGTCCAAGTGGCTTTTGGCTGATTTTTCTGCTCCGTTTTAGCTTTCGTTCGCCCCGACAGTTCACAAGCGCCAAGAGGCCGGACGATGGGCACGTCTATGCCCTACCTCCCAAAGCATTGACGCAGTTTGATGCTGTTCGCTTCCATCGGTGTGTCTAACTCTCGCGCTTAAATGGTACTAGGATATTTTCGTCTTTGCCTGACTAAGCGGTACATCTTGCGTGCTCTATTTGAAGCAAAAAATATGGGCAAGTAGTTGAAACAATTGAACTGTTGCCGATCATACTCCGCGAAAGAATTTTTAATTGCCAAAGGGCTGCCGTACAACTATCATGGCAGCAATTACGTGCGTGTAAGCCATTCCAAATAAGTAGTTCCTTGGGAAAAATCAATGAGTAATATCATCATTCTTGGTGCAGGACAAGTTGGAAGCTCGGTTGCCAAAAGTCTAGCTACCGAGCAGCACAATATCACTGTCATTGACCGTGATGCCACCAAACTAAAAGAACTAACTTCCAAATATGATTTGCGCACCGTTACGGGTAATGCCGGACACCCCTCCATATTGAAAGAGGCGGGTATAGCGGATTGTGATTTGCTCATCGCTGTGACCGAAGTTGACGAGATAAATATGATGGCGTGCAAAATTGCAGCTAGCATCTTTAATGTGCCTAAACGCATTGCACGGGTTCGGACTTCAGAATATTTAGATGATCCGCGCCTAACCGGAGAGGATGTTTTCGGTATCAGTCACGTTATTTCGCCCGAACTATTGCTGGCTCGTTATGTTGAAAATCTTGTAGATTATCCGGAGGCACTCCAGGTTTTAGAGTTCGCAGACCGCCAAGTATGCCTAGTGGCCATCCGCGCTAAAGCCGGTGGACTATTGGTGGGAGACCGAATAGCCAATCTGCACAAACACCTTAAGGTAACCGATGCGCGTATCGTTGCTATCTTCCGCGATATGAGCGCAATTCAGCCAAGAGCAGATACTGTTATTGAAGATGGCGACGAGGTATTCTTTCTTTCCCGGACAGCTGATATGCGACGTGTTATGCAAGAGTTGCGTAAGGCAGACCGCCCTGTCAGGCGCATCATGATCGCAGGTGGATCAGAATTTAGTTACCGCTTGGCTAATGACCTAGAGACCAGCCATTCGGTCAAGTTGATTGAGACAAATGAAAAACGCGCTCGTCACTTAGTAGCTCTCTTAGATAAAACGGTGGTCTTGCATGGGCACGAAAACGATATTGAATTGTTAGTTAATGAGGATATCGCGGATGTAGATCTATTTGTCGCCGCAACGGGTGAGGACGAGCGCAATATCATTGCATCGCTGCTAGCAAAAAAAATGGGAGCGCACCGCGTTTTATCGTTAATCCATCAAAGCGTGTATGTCGGTGTGCTTGAGGATAGCAAAATCGACGTCGTGGTGGGGCTTGCGGATGTCACGATTGGATCTATTCTTGCGCACATTCGACGTGCCGATGTTGCGCGTGTACATAGCTTGCGTAGAGGTGCGGCGGAGGCACTGGAAATCGTGATTCATGGGGATAAATCCACCAGTCAGTGCGTGGGGCGGCGCGTTGATGCCATCGCATGGCCGACCGGCGCCTTATTGGGTGCCGTGGTGCGAGGTCAAGAAGTTTTTATGGCGCGCCATGACTTGGTACTTGAAACGGAAGACCACTTAATCCTGTTCGTCACAGAGAAAAATACGGTGCGGAAGATTGAAAAACTCCTTCAGGTTAGCGTCAGCTTTTTTGGATGAATGGGATCGTATGATGCAAAGAATAGCAGGCGTTTTTAATATTCTTGGATTCATCATCCTGATATTTGCGGGCTTAATGTTGTTTCCAACCGCCATTTCCTGGTATCTGGACGATCATGCAGTTTGGAACTTTGTAATTGGGATGGTTTCTGCAGCCATGATTGGCTTGACAATGTGGGCTTGCACGCGTAAGGCTTCTCTTGGCAGAGAGTTACGCAATAAGGACGGTTTTTTGCTTTCGGCATTGACCTGGATGGTGCTCCCAGCAATAGCCACCATTCCGTTGATGCTGAGTATTCCTGGCCTCAGCTTCACTGACGCATATTTCGAAACCATGTCGGGCTTAACCACCACCGGTGCCACCACAATTTCGAATTTGGATCAGCTGCCAGGTTCAATTAACGTTTGGAGAACATTTTTAGTGTGGCTAGGTGGAATGGGTGTGGTGGTGCTAGCGGTGGCTGTTTTGCCGATGCTGGGCGTCGGGGGCAGTCAGGCGTTTAAAGCGGAAACCCCAGGACCGATGAAGGATGCCAAGCTCACCCCCCGCATCGCCCAGACCGCCAAAGGTTTGTGGCTGGTGTATGTGCTGATTACTTCGGCCTGTACCTTCAGTTTGTGGGCTGTGGGTATGCCACTGCTAGATTCGCTGATTCACACATTTTCCATCATGGGCCTAGGTGGTTTTTCCTCGCACGATGCAAGCTTTGGCTTCTTTGATTCAGCTGCCATGGAAGCAGTGGCCATCTTATTCATGCTGCTAGCGGGCATTAATTTTTCCACTCATTTTTTGGCGTTCTCAGGGCGGACACTGCAGGCCTACGCAAAGGACAACGAAGCCCATATGGTCTGGGCTGTCATGATAGGTAGTGTTTTTTTGGTAGCCTATTTTCTTTGGTTACATCAGGTATATCCTGATTTTTTAACCGCGTTGCGACACTCAGCCTTCAATGTAATCTCTATCGCAACCACCACAGGTTTAGCCACACAAGATTACAACTTATGGCCTCCTTTTGCGCCGGTTTTGATGATATTTCTATCGTGCTTTGCTACCGCAGCAGGTTCCACTGGAGGTGGAATAAAGATGATTCGCGCCCAACTATTGATCAAACACTGCTTCAGCGAATTAAATAGGCTGGTTCATCCAAAATCACCGATGGTTGTCAAATTAAATGGAGTCGTGTATGAGCCCTCGGTACTCGACTCCATTTTGGCGTTTTTGTTTCTGTATGGAGCCTCCATTATTTTCTGTACTTTGTTAATGCTAGCAAGCGGATGCGATGTGGTCACGGCACTTTCAGCGGTGGTCGCTTCCGTCAACAACATGGGACCTGGCCTTAATCTGGTAGGTCCGGCAACCACCTTTGCAGTACTGACAGATTTCCAAACCTGGATCTGTACTTTGGCAATGTTGCTCGGTCGCTTGGAGCTATTTACTATGGTGATTATTTTTACGCCAACATTTTGGCGCACCTGAGGCGATGGCATTGACAGATACGAATGCACTCCCTGGGTCCCCCAGACTCGTTCGCAACTGGCTTATGCAGTTCCCCAAACGTCAAAATAATTGACTCTTGACACCATGGTTTCCCTATCGCCTGCATTTCAAAAGCTGCAAATCAAAAGCTTTGCCACATCAGTGAAGAAGAAATAGAAAGCTCAGTGAGGGCGATCGGCCTTGCGGATGTTGCCCTTTGCTTATCTGCACCGCACCATGCAAAGTGCTTCCATTGGCGGCCACGCGGAAATTTGAGGCGCTATTTGTTGCGTGCCAGCGAACCGGTAGCCAGGTTCATCAAGGTGTCGGTGTGAACGCCGGGTGGCAGCAGGCGCGCTTGCGCCAGCGCCCGGTCAATTTCGCGCGCCGCTGATTGCATGGCACTTTCCAGCCCGCCGGTGCGTCGCACAATGTCAGCCACGACCTCTAACATGCTGGCGTCGCCTTTTTCGATGGCGCGGCGCACCGTCTGGCTTTCTTCTGCCGTTCCGTGCTGCATGGCCAAAATCAGCGGCAGCGTGGCCTTGCCTTCGCGCAAGTCGTCGCCTAGGTTTTTTCCCATGACGCTGGCGTCGCCCGTGTAGTCCAGCACATCGTCAATCACTTGGAATGCGGTACCCAGCGCTTGCCCGAACTCGGCGCAAGCGGCCTCTAGCGCAGGAGACGCCCCGGCCAAAATGGCGCCCACCTGGGCGCTGGCTTCAAACAGCTTGGACGTTTTGGAGCGAATCACCTGCAAATAGCCTTCTTCGCTCAGGTCGGCGTTGTGCATGTTCATGAGCTGCATCACCTCGCCCTCGGCGATCACATTGGTCGCGTCGGCAAGCACTTTCATGATGCGCATGTCCTGCACTTCGACCATCATTTGAAAAGCGCGCGAGTACAAGAAGTCGCCAATCAGCACGCTGGCAGGGTTGCCAAACTTGGCGTTCGCCGTGGGCAGGCCGCGGCGCAGCGTGGACTCGTCCACCACGTCATCGTGCAGCAGGGTGGCGGTGTGGATGAACTCCACCACGGCGGCCATGCTCAGGCGCTGCGCGCCCTCAAAGCCCAGCGCGCCGCAGCACAGCAGCAGCAGCGTGGGGCGCAGGCGCTTGCCGCCAGCGGCAATAATGTGTTGGGCCACGTCGCCCACCAGCGGCACGCCCGACGACAGCCGCGCTTTGATGACAGCATCCACCGCACGCAGTTCGTGATCGACGAATGCAAGTCCATCGGAGGGGGTGGGGGTGTTTGTCTGCAGTTCCATTCGCGAGCGGCCTTTGAGGTGATTATAGGTACGGCGCCTCTATGCGAACGCGACGCCGCCATGCCCCGGTGGCCCTGGGCCCAAGGACTGCTATACTCTCGGGCTCTGCGGAAATTCGTCCGTAGACTTGAAAATCGAAGAGGTCAATATGTACGCGGTCATAAAAACCGGCGGCAAGCAATATCGGGTTGCGGCTGGCGAAAAAATTAAAGTAGAACAGATTGCTGCGGATGTAGGCCAAGAGATTGTGTTTGACGAAGTTTTGGCGGTCGGCAACGGCGCAGAACTGAAGGTTGGCACACCCTTGGTGTCCGGTGCAACAGTTACGGTGACGGTTTTGTCACACGGCAAGCACGACAAAGTGCGCATTTTCAAAATGCGCCGCCGCAAGCATTACCAAAAACGCCAAGGGCACCGTCAGCAGTTCACCGAACTGCAAATCGGCGCAATTGTTGCTTAAAGGACACAGGTCATGGCACAGAAAAAAGGCGGCGGCTCTACGCGAAACGGGCGCGATTCCAAGCCCAAGATGCTCGGTGTGAAGTCGTTTGGCGGTGAGTTGATCACGGCTGGCGCAATCATCGTTCGCCAACGCGGCACCAAGTTCCACCCCGGAACCAATGTCGGCATTGGCAAAGACCACACCTTGTTCGCTTTGGTTGACGGCCACGTGTCGTTCGCCATCAAAGGCGCTTTGAACAAGCAAACGGTGAGCGTGACCGCTGCGGCGTAAACTGCAGCGCGGCTCCCGCAAAACCCTGCGCTGCTTCAGCGCGGGGTTTTTTATTTATAGATCGAGAAAACCATGAAGTTCGTTGACGAAGCCTATATTGACATCTCTGCCGGAGACGGCGGCGCTGGCTGCGTCTCGTTCCGGCATGAAAAATACAAAGAATTTGGCGGGCCCAACGGCGGCGATGGTGGCCGTGGCGGCCATGTCTACGCGGTGGCCGATTCCAACCTGAACACGCTGGTGGACTTCCGCTTTTCGCGCCGCCACGACGCGCGCCGGGGTGAACACGGCATGGGCTCGGACATGTTTGGCGCCGCAGGCGACGACATCACCCTCAAGATGCCCGTGGGCACCATCATCACCGACGCCGAAAACGGCGAAGTGCTGTTCGAGCTGCTGGTGCCCGGCGAGGTGATCACAATTGCCAAGGGCGGCGATGGCGGCTTCGGCAATCTGCGCTTCAAGAGCGCCATCAACCGCGCTCCCCGCCAAAAAACCCCCGGCTGGCCCGGCGAGAAAAAGAACCTCAAGCTCGAACTCAAGGTGCTGGCCGATGTCGGCCTCTTGGGCATGCCCAACGCAGGTAAATCGACCTTTATTACCGCTATTTCCAACGCGCGCCCGCGCATTGCCGACTATCCGTTTACCACCTTGCACCCTAATTTGGGCGTGGTGCGCGTGGGGCCCGAGCAGAGTTTTGTGGTGGCCGATTTGCCCGGTTTGATTGAAGGCGCCTCCGAGGGCGCTGGTCTGGGGCACTTGTTCTTGCGCCATTTGCAGCGCACGCGGCTGCTCTTGCACATTGTGGACGTGGCGCCGTTTGACGAAGGCGTGGACACCGTGGCGCAGGCCAAGGCGATTGTCAACGAGCTCAAAAAATACGACGACGGCCTGTACAAGAAGCCGCGCTGGCTGGTGCTCAACAAGCTTGATATGGTGGCCTCGGAGGACCGCGCCGCGCTGATCAAGGACTTTGTCAAGCGATTCAAGTTCAAAGGCCCGGTTTTTGAGATCTCTGCGCTGACGCGCGAAGGTTGCGAGTCGCTGGCCAAGGAAATTTACAAGCACGTCAAAGCGCAGCAGGCGGCCGAACAGCCGTATGTGGAAGAAGATCCCCGCTTTTTGAATGCGCCAGACGCGCTGCCCGTAGGCGACAGCGCGGCTCAATAAGCGCCGCTCTCCCGGCGCCCCGATAAGTCCTGTTTTCCCCTTATGACGCACAACCCACCTTCTACCGTGCTGCGCGACGCCAAGCGCGTTGTTGTCAAAGTCGGCTCTAGCCTGGTCACCAACGAAGGCCGGGGCTTGGACGAGGCGGCGATTGGTGAATGGTGCCGACAAATGGCGCAACTGGTGCGCGCGGGCACCGAGATCATCATGGTCTCCAGCGGCGCCATTGCCGAAGGCATGAAGCGACTGGGCTGGACCACGCGCCCCCATGCGATTCACGAACTGCAGGCCGCCGCCGCCGTGGGCCAAATGGGCCTGGCGCAAATGTACGAAACCAAGCTGCGCCAAAGCGGCCTGGGCAGCGCGCAAGTGCTGCTCACGCACGCTGACTTGGCCGACCGCGAGCGCTACCTGAACGCCCGCTCCACGCTGCTGACCTTGCTCAAGCTCGGCGTGGTGCCGGTGATCAACGAGAACGACACCGTGGTCAACGACGAGATCAAGTTTGGTGACAACGACACCTTAGGCGCTTTGGTGGCTAATTTGGTGGAGGCCGACGCACTGGTGATCCTGACCGACCAAAAAGGCCTGTTTGCGGCTGACCCGCGCAAAGACGCCAATGCCCGCTTCGTGGAACAGGCGCAGGCCGGCGACCCGGCGCTTGAAGTCATGGCCGGAGGTGCCGGCAGCAGCCTTGGCCGCGGCGGCATGATTACCAAGATATTGGCGGCCAAGCGGGCGGCCGGTTCGGGCGCATCCACCGTGATCGCCTGGGGCCGCGAGCCCGAAGTGTTGATTCGCTTGAGCCAGGGAGAAGCCATTGGCACCTTGCTGGTGGCGCCCACCCAAAAAACCCAGGCGCGCAAACAGTGGATGGCTGACCACCTGCAAATGCGCGGCGCGGTGGTGGTGGACGCGGGCGCTGCGGCCAAGGTGCGCGACGAGGGCAAGAGCCTCTTGCCCATTGGCATGGTGCTAGTGGAGGGTGATTTCTCGCGCGGTGATGTGATTGGCGTGCGCGACCCGGGCGGCGTTGAGATTGCGCGCGGCCTGGCCAACTATTCCAGCGTCGAGGCGCGCTTGCTGTGCCGCAAACCTTCAAGTGAATTTGAGGCGCTGTTGGGCTATGCCGCCGAGCCCGAAATGCTGCACCGGGACAACCTGGTCTTGATGCGCTAAACGGTTTGGCGCTTCCTGCGCGGGCGCATAGGCGGCGTTGCCTAATTTACCGCGCTTCGTCGGGTCTTGGTTCGGTGGTTTGCGCGGGCTCTTGCTCGGTGGCGGTAGGCGCTGCGTCATCTTGCGCCATGGGGCCACGCAGCTCCGAATTTGCAAAGCGCGCTCGACCGTCGTGGCGCGGCAAGTAGCGCGACAGCTCGGTCAGCGCCATTTCGTACACCCCGCGCTTGAAGTCAACCACCGATTCCAGCGGCACCCAATAGTCGTTCCAGCGCCATGCGTCAAACTCTGGGTGCTCGGTGGCACGCAGGTTCAAATGCCAGTCAAAGCCGGTGAGTTGGAGCAAAAACCAGATCTGTTTTTGTCCTTTGTAGTGGCCGCGCGCATCCCTGCGGATGTAGCGGTCTGGCACCTCGTAACGCAACCAGTCTCGGGTTCGGGCAACGATGGCTACGTGCTCCGGTTGGAGCCCCACTTCTTCGTGCAATTCGCGGAACATAGCTTGTTCCGGGGTTTCGCCCCGGTCAATGCCGCCTTGCGGAAACTGCCACGAGTGGGTACGTATGCGTTTGCCCCAAAAAACCTGATTTTTCTGGTTGAGCAAGACGATGCCGACGTTGGGCCTAAAGCCGTCCCGGTCGAGCATAATCAAAACCCAATTTTTAAACTTGGGCCATTATGCACGGCAAGGCGCCGTTGCGTGCTTGGCCTGCAGCGCTGCAATGGCGCACTGATTTACGAGTACCCGCATGAAAGCTTCCCAATTCCTGATCTCCACGCTCAAAGAGGCCCCGGCCGACGCCGAAGTGCCCAGCCACCAGCTGATGATGCGTGCAGGCATGGTGAAAAAACTCGGCGCCGGCATCTACAGCTACATGCCCATGGGCCTGCGGGTGATCCGCAAGGTCGAGGCCATCGTGCGTGAAGAGATGAACCGCGCCGGTGCGATCGAGCTGAGCATGCCGGTGGTGCAACCCGCCGAGCTGTGGCAAGAAACCGGCCGCTTTGACAAGATGGGCCCCGAGCTGCTGCGCATCCAAGACCGCCACGGGCGCGACTACGTGGTGCAGCCCACCAGCGAAGAGGTGGTGACTGACATTGCCCGCCAGGAAGTCAAAAGCTACAAGCAGCTGCCCAAGAATTTCTACCAGATCCAGACCAAGTTCCGCGATGAGCGCCGTCCGCGCTTTGGCCTGCTGCGCGGGCGCGAGTTCACCATGAAAGACGCCTACAGCTTTGACCGGGATGTGGCCTCTGCCAAAGCGAGCTACCAGGTGATGGCGCAGGCGTACCGCCGCATTTTTGACCGTTTTGGGCTGACCTACCGCGCCGTGGCCGCCGACAGCGGAGCCATTGGAGGCGATCTGAGCGAAGAGTTTCAGGTGATCGCCGCCACGGGCGAAGACGCCATCGTCTATTCCACGGGCAGCGATTACGCCGCCAACATGGAAAAAGCCGAAGCCTTGGCCCCGGCCGGCCCGCGCCCCGCGCCCGCCGCGCCCCTGACCCAAGTGGCCACGCCCGGCAAAAGCACCTGCGTGGACGTGGCAGAGTACCTGGGTTTGCCGCTAGAGAGCTCGCTCAAATCGCTGGTGGTGGCCACCGACGAGCGTGACGCCGCCGGTGAGATCGTCAAGTCCCAGGTCTGGCTCTTGCTCATTCGCGGCGACCGCAGCATGAACGAGGTCAAGGTCGGAAAAATCCCCGGTTTGGCCGACTTCCGCTTTGCCACGCTGGCCGAGATTGACACGCACTTTGGTTGCGAACCCGGCTACCTGGGCCCGGTTGGCCTCAAGAAGCCCCTGCGCATCGTGGCCGACCGCGAAGTGGCGCTGATGGCGGACTGGGTTTGCGGCGCCAATGTGCCCGACTTTCATATCAGCGGCGTCAACTGGGGCCGCGACATGCCCGAGCCCGACGTGGTGGCCGACATCCGCAATGTGGTGGCCGGTGACGCCTCGCCCGACGGCGCGGGCCTGCTGGCCATTGAGCGCGGCATTGAAGTGGGCCATATCTTTTACTTGGGCACCAAATACAGCCAGGCGATGAACGCCACCTTCCTTGACGTCAACGGCAAACCGCAGCCCATGGAAATGGGCTGCTACGGCATCGGTATTACCCGCTTGCCTGCGGCGGCCATTGAGCAAAACCACGACGCGCGCGGCATCATCTGGCCCGACGCGCTGGCGCCCTTTACCGTGGCGCTGTGCCCGATCAGCCCCGACCGCTTTCCCGATGTGAAAGCTGCTGCCGAGGCGCTGTATGCCGAGCTGCTGGCAGCCGGTGTGGACGTGATCCTGGACGACCGCAATGAGCGCCCGGGCGCCATGTTTGCCGACTGGGAACTCATAGGGGTGCCGCACCGCATCACCCTGGGCGACCGGGGCCTGAAAGACGGCATGGTGGAATACCAGCATCGCCGCGACGCAGCCGCTACCAGCGTGCCGCTGGGCGAGATAGCGGCCTGGGTGCGCTCGCGCATCCGCGCCTAAGGGACAAGGGTGCAGGCGGGCGCAGGCTCCACGCGGCGCGCTTGTTTGCGCGGCGTGCTGGCTGCTCCGGCGCTGATTGCGCCACCCGGCCTGCTTTTGGGCACTGGTGCGGTGCACGCGGGCGGCCAGTTGGAAGAGCCCTTGATCGACTCGGTGCGCTCGGCCCTGAGCGCTGCGGTGCGCAACGCAGCACCGCCTGTGCCCGAATTTCCCCATTTACAAGCCCAAACGCATTACCAGACCTGGCTGCAAAGCATACGTGGGCGCCTGCAAGGGCGCCGCCCTGAGGTGAACGACTGGCAAGATTTTTTGCAAACCGTGTGGTATGAGTCCAAGCGCGCCGGGCTTGATGTGTCGCTGGTGCTGGGCTTGATTCAGGTGGAGAGCAACTTCCGAAAACATGCGGTCAGCAGCGTCGGGGCGCGCGGCTATATGCAGGTAATGCCGTTTTGGGTCCGATTGATCGGCGAGGGGGATGCCAGCGTGTTGTTTCGCCTGCAAGCCAATCTACGCTTTGGCTGCGTGATATTGCGCCATTACCTGGACCGGGAACAGGGCGATGTATTCATGGCGCTGGGCCGCTACAACGGCTCACGCGGCCAGCGCCCTTATCCGGACGCGGTGTTGGCGGCGCAGCGCCATTGGCACCACGCCGCTTAAGCGTCAGGCGTTTTAGGCCGCAGGCTTGGTGCCCAAGGCTTGCACCAGTTCGCCAGACTCGTACATTTCCATCATGATGTCAGAGCCGCCGATGAACTCGCCCTTGACGTAGAGCTGCGGAATGGTGGGCCAGTTGCTGTATTCCTTGATGCCCTGGCGGATGCCGTCGTCTTCGAGCACGTTAACGGTTTTGACCGCTTTGGTGTCCACGCCGCAGGCCTTGAGGATCTGGATGGCACGGCCCGAGAAGCCGCACTGGGGGAAGCTGGCGTTGCCCTTCATGAACAAGACCACCTCGTTGGTTTTGACCAGGGTGTCAATGCGTTGTTGTGCGTCGCTCATGGGAATGTCCTTTGCTTGGTAAATTCAAAACAAGCTGGATTATTTCACTTTCGCGCCCTGCAAACCCTGCGGCTTGCCGCATCTGGCTAAACCAGCAGGGTTTCTTACAAAAAACCCGTGACTTCTAAAAGAAAACCCTTGTGGTTTGTTCAGATAATGACGGACTTCGCTATTTCACCCATAAACCGGAACTTTTCATGAAAATCACCAAAGACAGCGCCGTGACCCTGCACTACAAGGTTGCCAACCCCCAGGGCAAAGTGCTGGAAGAAAGCAAAGAGCCCATGGCCTACCTGCACGGCGGCTACGGCAATCTGTTTCCCAAGGTGGAAGAAGCGCTCGAAGGCCAGGAGGCTGGTTTCAAGGGGCTGGTCGAGTTGTCTGCCGACGATGCCTTCGGCCCGCGCGACGAGGCGCTGCTGCAATCCATCCCCAAAAGCCAGTTTCCCCCTGGCGTCAAAGTGGGCGACCAGATTGAGGGCCAAGATTCCCAGGGCCACACCCGGCCGTTTACCGTTCTCAAGATCAAGGGCGACCAGGTCATGTTGGACGGCAACCACCCACTGGCCGGACAGGCACTGCGCTTTAACGTGCATGTCTTGGAGGTGCGCGCTGCCTCTGAAGAAGAAGTCGCCCACGGCCACGTGCACGGCGCGCACGGCCACCACCATTAAATTGGTATGGCCCCGGTGCGTTGGGCAGGCGCCCAATGCGCCTAAAATCGCGCGTGCTAGAGGTGTCACCGCGGGTGACTGAGAAATACTCTTTGAACCTGATCTGGGTCGTACCAGCGTAGGGAAGCAAGCTCGCTTTCTTGTGCGCCTGCGCGGCCCGGTTCTCCACTTTTACAGGACGAACATGGCCGAAACACATTCCCCCTCGCTCACTGCCCTTGACCTTTGGTCTGACGTGGAAAAGGTGCGCGCCTATGCGCCGCTGGTTCACAGCATCACCAACCACGTGGTGATGAACCTCAACGCCAACGTGCTGCTGGCTGCAGGCGCCTCGCCCGTGATGGCGCATGCGCATGAAGAAGTGGCGGACATGGTCGGCATCGCACAGGCGCTGGTGCTCAATATCGGTACGCTGGAGCCTTATTGGATTGAGAGCATGCGCCTGGCGCTGCTAAGCGCTACGGCGCGCGGCATTCCTGTGGTGTTGGACCCGGTGGGCGCGGGCGCCACGCCCTACCGCAACCAAAGCTTGGCGCTGCTGATGGCCACCGCCTCGCCCAGCGTGATTCGCGGCAATGGCTCCGAAGTTATGAGCCTGGCCGGTTCGGCCATTAAAACGCGCGGCGTGGACAGCGGCGTAGCCGCCGACGACGCACTGACTGCGGCCCAAGATTTGACCCAGGCAACCCAAGGCGTGGTCTGCGTGAGCGGCGCGACCGACCACGTGCTCGACGCCAAGCACCGCTGGGCGCGCCTGTCCAACGGCCATGTGTGGATGACCAAGATCACTGGCATTGGCTGCTCGGCCACCAGTTTAATTGGCGCTTTTTGCGTGGTGCAGCCCGACCTGTGGCGTGCGACCGTGGCGGCCATGGCGTTTTGGGGCGTGGTCGGTGAACTGGCCGCCGAGCAAGCGCAGGCCGCGGGCCAGGGCGTGGGCAGCATGCAGGCCTATATGCTCGACGCGCTGCAGCTCATGGACGCCGACACCTTTACCCAGCGCCTGCACTTGGAAGTCGCTGCGTGGTAATTACGACACCCGCCCCGAACTACCGAGCCAACATGGCCCCAGTGCTGGGGGTCTACCTGGTCACCGACGAGGCCAGTTGCGCCGGGCGCAGCTTGGCAGACGTGGTGATGGCGGCGGTGCAGGGCGGCGTGACCTGCGTGCAATTGCGTGAAAAAACCCTGAGTACCCGCGACTTTTGCGCCAAGGCCCTTGCCTTGCAAGCGCTGCTCTCGCCGCTTG
>CAMDHS010000054.1 GCA_945898115.1 Comamonas sp. lk | reverse complement strand
GGCGGCTGCAATCCGTTTGGCGGCTTGCTTTAGCGATTCCGGCAGGCGCAGTGCGTAGTTGCTCATGGTTGGGTGCTCCTTGGTACCGAGAGGTTCAATTGTTTGAAGGTTTGTTCAGGGTTCAGCACGGGGATGCCAAATAGCTTTGCGGGCCCAAAATCACGCAGGTTGTAAGTCACGATTGCTTGCACCTGGGCGTTGACAGCGGCTTCGAGCACCATCTCATCGGCTGGGTCGCGTAACTGTGGTTTCCACTGGTAGTGGGTTTTTACAGGGGTAATCTTGCCCGCCAGTTCGCTCAATATTGCATCAATATCGCTGGCCAAGAGCCCAGAAGCAGCCAACTGGTCAGGACGTTTGAGCACCTCTTCGTACTCTAAGAACAGCGCAGGGCTGCAGCACATGGTGACCTTTTCCGACCGCACGAGTGGCATCAAAGCGAACGAAGGCCCCAGTCGGTTGCGGGTCGCAGCCACCAGGATATTGGTATCAATCAGCAGCTTTGGTAAATTCTTCATATCGTCGGCGAGATGATTTTCTTTCAGACTATTCGGCTTGTCAAATGGCAAAAACAGAGGCAAAAGGCCGCAATTTGTTTCCGCCCACCCCGTAATCCCGCACCCAGCCCTCACAATTCACCCACTTTGACCCACCCCACCCCCGCATCCCCACAGCTACCCACGAGCGCCCCCCGCCTGCAGCCAGGCTTTGTCGCGTTTCACAGCAACCGCGCCGAAAACCTGGCCGAGGTGGTGACTTCGTGGTTGCAGCGTTCGCCTTTGCCGCCGCTGACCGAAGAGGTGATCTTGGTGCAAAGCAACGGCATGGCCGAGTGGATGAAGATGGAGCTGGCGCGCCGGGGCGGCGTGTGCGCGGCCACGCGGGTCGAGCTGCCTTCGCGCTTTTTGTGGCGCACTTACCGCCAGGTGCTGGGCGCACACGCGGTGCCCAGCGATTCGCCGCTGGACAAGCTGCCCATGGGCTGGCGCCTGATGCAGTTGCTACCCCGTCTGCTGGCCGAGCCCGCCATGGCGAGCGTCTTTGCACCGGTGGCCGGTTTTCTGCAGGGCGACGAGCCCGAGCGCATGCTGCAACTCGCCACCCAACTGGCCGATTTGTACGACCAGTACCAAAACTACCGCAGCAACTGGTTAGAGGCCTGGGCCGCCGGCCACGACCACGTGCTGCTGGCCAATGGAGTGGACCAGGCCCTGGCGCCCGACCAGCTGTGGCAAAGCGCGCTGTGGCGCGCACTCTTGGCCACGCTCAGCGCGGCCGAGCAGCAATGCATCCGCCCGCGCCTGCACCAGCAGGTCTTGCAGCGCCTGGCCAGTGGCGCGCCGCTAGAGCAGCCGGTGGCCCAGCGCGTCACCGCCTTTGGCATGAGCCAGATGCCTACGGCCACCTTGCAGGCGCTGGCCGCGCTGGCGCCGCACAGCCAGGTGATCTTGGCCATTCCCAACCCCTGCCGCTACTACTGGGGCGACATCATGGACGGGCGCGAACTGCTGCGCTCGCTGCGCCGGCGCCAGCCCCTGCGCAAGGCCCAAGCGCTGGACGATGTGCCGCTGCAAGACATGCACGCCCACGCCCACCCGCTCTTGGCCGCCTGGGGCCGCCAAAGCCGCGACTTTGTGCGCCAGCTCGATGTTTTTGATGACGCTGAACACAGCAAACAACAATTCGCCCTGGCCAAGATCGACTACTTTGACGACAGCGACGAAGGCCCCCATACGCCGCTTTTGCAGCAGGTGCAAAACCGCATTCGCGACTTGGTGCCCCTGCACGAACACCCCGAGTGCGCCATTGGCGCGCAAGACCGCTCCATCGTCTTTCACAGCGCACACAGCGCGGTGCGCGAGCTTGAAGTGCTGCACGACCAACTCTTGCAGGCGCTGGCCCAGCCCCCGGCGCACGCGGGCCAAGCTCCTTTGAACCCGCGCGACATCATCGTCATGGTGCCCGAAATTGAGGCGCTGGCCCCGGCCATCCGCGCGGTGTTTGGCCAGTACAAGCGCGGCGACGCGCGCTATATCCCGTTTGATATTGCCGACATGGGCGCCCAGGCCAGCAGCCCGCTGATTGCCGCTGTGGCCTGGCTCTTGCGCCTGCCCGCGCAGCGCTGCCGCATGAGCGAGCTGGTCGATCTGCTCGAAGTACCCGCCGTGGCCGCGCGCTTTGGCATTGCGCCCGAGTCGCTGCCCCAGCTCACGCAGTGGATGGCGGGCGCGGGCATCCGTTGGGGCCTGAACGCCGAGCACCGCGCCGACTTGGGGCTAGACGCCTGCGGCGACCAAAACAGCGCCTGGTTTGGCCTGCGCCGCATGCTGCTGGGCTATGCCAGCGGCGCCCAACCGGTAGGCGCGCCCCTGCCCAGCCTGCAAACCATTGCGCCCTATGCCGAAGTGGGCGGCTTGGACGCCGAACTGGCCGGCGCCCTGGCGCAACTGCTGCACGCGCTGCAGCACTGGTGGACAGTGGCCAGCAACAGCGCCACACCCCAAGAATGGGTAGCGCACTGCCAAACCCTGCTCGCCGACCTGGTGCAAGCCGACACCGAAGCCGACCGCCTGGCCCTGGCCGCTTTGCAAGACGGCCTGCAGGCCTGGCAGCGCGCCTGCGAGCAAGCAGGGTTTGACCAAAGCGTGCCACTGGCCGTGGTGCGCGCAGCCTGGCTGCAGGCGCTAGAGCTGCCCCAGGCCAAGCAGCGCTTTCGGGCCGGGGGCATTACCTTTTGCACGCTCATGCCGATGCGCGCCATTCCCTTTGAAGTGGTCTGCCTGCTGGGCATGAACGACGGCGACTACCCCCGGCGCAGCACGCACAGCGACTTTGACCTGATGGCCCTGCCCGGCGCGGCCCGCCCGGGCGACCGCTCGCGGCGCGACGACGACCGCCAGCTCATGCTCGAGTCGCTCCTGTCAGCGCGCCGCCTGCGTTATGTCAGTTGGAGCGGGCGCAATGTGCGCGACAACGCCGAGCAACCCGCCTCGGTGCTGGTGGCCCAGTTGCGCGACTACCTGCGCGCAGGCTGGGGCGACGCGGTGGTCAGCAGCCGCACCACCCAACACCCGCTGCAGCCCTTTAGCCGCCGCTACTTTGAAGCAGGCAGCCCCTTGGTCACCTACGCCCGCGAGTGGCGCGCCATGCACCAGACCAGCGCCGCCGCTGCGCCGTCAGAACAGGGCCTGCCCGCGTTTGTGCCCAACCCAAATGTGCCGCTCACGCTGCAGCAGCTCACCCAGTTTTTGCGCAAACCGGCCAAGGCTTTTTTTCGGCAGCGCCTGCTGGTGTCCTTTGGCGAAGAAGAGGCCGACACGCTGGACGACGAACGCTTTGCCATCGGCGGCCTCGACCTTTATCAGCTTGTGCAAGACCTGCTGCAAAGCGCCACCGCCGCGCCCAGTGCCGCAGCAGCAGCCGACCAAGTGCAACGCGCGCTGGGCCAGCTGCGTCTGGCGGGCGCCTTGCCCTTGCGCGGCTTGGGCGACCTGGAACAGCAAAAATTGCAAAGCAGCGTGGCCGCCACGCTGCAAGCCTGGCACGAGGCACAGGCGCGCTTTGCGCACAGCGCACAGCGCCAGCCGCTGCGCCTACAGATAGGCGACGTGGTGCTGGAAGACTGGGTAGACGGACTGCGCCAAGGCCCGCCCGATGCCGAGGGCCACACACCCCTGGCTTGGCTGGCCCTGGACCCCGCCCAACTGTGCGAAAAAACCGCCAAGCCCAAACCCCGCCCAGCGCAATTGTTGGGCGCCTGGCTGCGCAGCCTGGCGGGCGCAGCCTGCGGCGTGCAGGCCACTGGCGTGCTGGTGGGGCGCGACAGCGTGCTAGAGATCACGCCCATGCCCCAGCTTGAGGCGCGCCAGACGCTAGAGCGGCTTTTGCAACTCTGGCAAGCCGGCATGCAAGCGCCCCTGCCACTGCCGCCCAAAACCGCGCTGGCCTGGCTGCCACTTACCGAGCAGCCCGCCAAAGCGCAGAAAGCCGCCCGCACTCAATACGAAGGCGCCGAGCAAGTGCGCGGCGACGTGGAAGAAACCTGCATGGCCCGCCTGTTTCCTGACTTTGAAACGCTGGCCGCCGACGGCCAGTTTGCGGCCCTGGCGCAAGAGATTTACCAGCCGCTGCTGGACTGGCAAAAGACGCATGTGCGCGCCACCTTGCACCCCAAAGACGGCGCCGATGGTGCGGATGCGAGCGACGAGGACGCGCCATGACCACGCACGACGCCAGCGCCAGCCAAGCCCTGCAGCCCGACACCCTGGACCTGTGGGGCAGCCGCCTGATCGAGGCCAGCGCGGGCACCGGCAAGACCTGGACAATTGCCGCGCTCTACCTGCGCCTGGTGCTGGGCCACGGCAACGCCAACGGGGAGGCGCACGGCTTTGACCGCCCCCTGCGCCCTTCTGAGATTTTGGTGATGACGTTCACCCGCGCCGCCACGCGCGAGCTGTCCGACCGCATTCGCGCCCGGCTGCTGCAGGCGGCGCAGTGCTTTCGGGGCGAGTTGGCCGCTGCGCCCGACCCATTTTTGGCCACGCTGCTGGCTGACTACCCCGAAGGCCCAGCGCGCAGCCAGGCCGCCTGGGCGCTGGACAACGCCGCCCAAAGCATGGACGAGGCCGCCGTCTACACCATAGACGCCTGGTGCCAGCGCATGCTGCGCGAACACGCGTTTGACAGCGGCAGCCTGTTTGACGAGACCCTGGTAGCCGACGAAGAAGCCCTGCGCACCGAAGCCGCACAAGACTACTGGCGCCAAGGCTGCTACCCGCTGGACGCCCCCGCGCTGCAGCAGGTGCTGGCCGTCTGGCGCAATGTGGAAGCGCTGGTGGCCGACATGCGCGCCCTGGCCCCGCAAGCCACGCCCGCGATGGACGCCAATCAAACGCTGGCGCAGGTGCTGATGCAGGCCAGCGCCGAGCGCGCCCACGCCGTGCAGCAACTGCGCCAAGGCTGGGCCGAGCGCGCGCAAGCGATGCAAGACTGGCTGGACGGGCAAACCGCAAACCACAAAAAAGACTGGGACGGCCGGCGCCTAAGCCCCAAGAAGTACACCGAGTGGCTCGCCACCCTCAAAGACTGGGCCCGTGGCGACTTGGCCTGCGACGTGCCCGACCTGAAAACCGGCTGGCAACGCTTCACCCCCGAAGGCCTGCAAGAAGCGCGCAAACCCGACGCCCCGCACCTAAGGCCGCCCAGCGTATTTGCCGAATTCGCCACCCTGCAAACCGCCTGCGCGCAATTGCCCGAAGTGGGCGTGGCGCTGCGCCTGCACGCCGCAAGCTGGGTGCGCGCGCGCCTACAAGCGCGCAAGCGCCAGAGCGGCAGCTTTGGCTTTGCCGACCTGCTCGAGCGCCTGCACGCCGCCCTGCACGGCGAACACGGCCAGCGCCTGCGCGAACGCATGGTGCAGCAGTACCCGGTGGCGCTGATTGACGAGTTTCAAGACACCTCGCCCCTGCAATACCAAATCTTTGACCAGATTTACCAAGTGGTGCACAACGCGCGCAGCAGCGCGCTGCTGCTCATTGGCGACCCCAAGCAGTCGATTTATGGCTTTCGCGGCGCCGATATTTACAGCTATCTGCAAGCGCGCCGCGCCACCGCCGGACGCCACTACGCGCTGCAAACCAACTTTCGCTCCACCCCGGCGCTGGTGAATGTGGTGAACCACTGTTTCGCCCAGGCCGAGCGCCTGCAAAGCAGCGGCGCTTTTGGCTACCGGCAAGCGCACGACAACCCGCTGCCCTTTACCGAAGTGCAAGCCAAAGGCCTGCCCACGCAGCTCGTCAACGCCCACGGCCCGCTGCCCGCCATGGCGCTGGTGCACGCGCTTGATGTCCACAGCAGCCTGGAAATGCGCCAGCGCTTTTCTGAGATATGCGCCGCCCAAATCGTGACGTGGCTGGGGGACGCCCACACCGGCTTTGCCAGCACTGACAGCACCGCAGACGCCGCGTTCACCCGCCTGCGCCCGGCCGACATCGCCATCTTGGTGCGCACCGGCAAAGAGGCCAGCGCGGTGCGCAGTGCGCTGGAGCGCCGGGGCGTGGCCTCGGTCTATTTGTCCGACCGTGACTCGGTGTTTGACAGCCCCGAGGCGCACGACCTGATTCATTGGCTGCGCGCTGTGGCCAACCCGCAAGATGTGCGTCTGGTGCGCGCCGGCCTGGCCACCGCCACGCTGGGCCTGAGCCTGGACACGCTGGGTTGGCTGGCCCACAACGACGAGGCCTTTGACCAGCGCAGCGAACAACTGCGCGCGCTGCGCACCGTCTGGCAAACCCAGGGTGTGCTCGCCATGCTGCGCCAAACCCTGCACCAGCTCGCCCTGGCCGCCCAGTGGCGTAACGCTACTAATGGCGAGCGCCGCCTGACCAACTTTTTGCACCTGGCCGAACTGCTGCAAACCGCCAGCGGCACGCTCGAAGGCGAACACGCGCTGGTGCGCTGGCTGCGCACCCAAATCGACGACGGCGCCGCACAAGGCGACGCGCAAATCGTGCGCCTGGGGAGCGACGCCGATCTGGTCAAAGTCATCACCATCCACAAAAGCAAGGGCCTGCAATACCCGTTGGTGTGCCTGCCCTTTGCCTGCAGCTTTCGCGAAAAAGAACGCAAAAGCACGCGCTTTGTCGATCTGCCCGCCCAAGACGGCAGCCGCGAAGTGCTGCTGCAATACGACGACGCGCAACTCGCCTTGGCCGACGCCGACAGGCTGCGCGAAGACCTGCGCTTGTTGTACGTGGCGCTCACGCGTGCGCAGCACAGTGTGTGGCTGGGGTTTTCAGCGCTCAAGGTGGGCAACAGCGAACAATGCGTGTCGCACAAAAGCGCGCTCGGCCAGCTGCTGGGCGGCGACACGCCGCGCGACGGCGCCGATTGGCTGGGGCCGCTGCAAGCCCTGGCCGATGGCAACAACAATATCGTGCTGCAAGCCGCACCGCAGGGTAGCGCCCGCACGCCGCTGGCCCAAAGCACAACGCCCACCGCACTGCGCGATGTGGCGCCCTATCAAGCGCAGTTTGAACGCGACTGGACGATTGGCAGCTTCTCGCGCATGAGCAAAAACCTGACCCCGGCGTCAGGCGCACTGTCCGAGCTCTTGCCCATCCAAGTCATCCGTCCTGCGGACGATGAAGGCAACGAGCGCGAGGACGCAGACGTGCCGCTGCTTGCCGTAGCTCTGCCCTTGGCGCTGGGCCCCGTTGGATCTACCGCCGATCTTTTCAGCGACGCAGCCCCACCGCAGCCCGAGCGCGTCTGCCACAGCTTTACCCGTGGCGCCAAGACCGGCAACTTTTTGCACGCCCAACTCGAATGGCTGGCGGCCGAACAATTTGCCCTGGCCGAGCAGCCCGCGCTGCAAGAGCGCCTGCGCAAACGCTGCGAGCGCGCAGGCTACGCGGCCCAGGCCGACGCGCTGGTGGCCTGGCTCACCGACGTGGTGCAAAGCCCGCTGCCCGGCCCGGGCGCCGCCCTGAGCCAACTCGATGTCACCCTGCCCGAGATGGAGTTTTGGCTGGTGGCCCAACGCATGGAATCTGCGCAGATAGACGCCCTGTGCCGCCAGCATCTGCTGGGCGGCGTGGCGCGCCCGGCATTGGCGCAGCAGCAGCTCCAGGGCATGCTCATGGGTTTTGCCGATCTGGTGTTTGAACACCAGGGCCGCTACTGGGTGCTGGACTACAAATCCAACCACCTGGGCGCGGACGACGCCGCTTACAGCCACAGCGCGCTGCAAGCGTCCATGGCCGAACACCGCTATGACGTGCAGGCCAGCCTCTACTTGCTGGCCCTGCACCGCCTGCTGCAAGCGCGCCTGGGCAGCGCCTATGACCCGGCGCGCCAGCTTGGCGGCGCGGTCTATTTGTATTTGCGCGGCGTGCACGGCCCCGAGCGCGGCGTCTGCCTGATTGCGCCCGATCTGGCGCTGCTGGGCGCGCTGGAAAACATGCTGGCCCCGGTGCCAGAAGCCCTATGAACCCGCCCATCGCCGCCGCCATGCAAACCGCGCCTTCCACGTCCGCGCTGCTGACGACCCTGCGCCTGTGGGCCGACCAAGGCTGGCTGCGCCGCCTCGACAGCGCGCTGGCCGCGCTGCTCGCCGAGCTGGAACCCGACGCCAGCCCCACGCTGCTGGTCAGCGCCGCGCTCTTGGCGCAGATGGAGGGGCGCGGCCACACCTGCCTGCCACTGGCGCCGGTGGTGAAAGACGCACAAGGCCTGCTCGACTGGCCACCCGCCGCCCAAGCGGCACTACAAGCCGTATGGATAGAGTTGCCGCCCAAGCTGGCGCTGTGGCTGGACGCGCTGCACACCAGCACCCTGGTGCGCGTGGTGTTCAAGGACCACAGCAACCAGCCTCCGCAAAACGACCAAGGCCAGCCGCTGGTGCTGGCCGGCACCGCAGCCGCGCCCCTGCTTTATTTGCGCCGCTACTGGCTGCAAGAGCAGCAACTCGCAAGTGCCCTGTGGCAGCGCGCAGCGCAGCACAGCGCCGTGGACGAAGCCGCTGCCCGGCATTGGCTGGACCGGTTGTTTGACCCTTCCCCTGCAGGCGGGCAGGTGGTGACTTCCACCCCTTCGCTTGCGGCCACCGGCGCTGCCATTGCGATTCAGGACGCCGCCACCGCCGACACCATGGACTGGCAAAAAATGGCCTGCGCCGTGGCCCTGCGCGCCGACCTCACCGTCATTACCGGCGGCCCCGGCACCGGCAAAACCTATACCGCTGCGCGCCTGCTGGCGCTCTTGTTTGCCATGGCGCCCCAAGCCCAGCGCCTGCGCGTGGCCTTGGCCGCGCCCACCGGCAAGGCGGCAGCGCGCCTGCGCCAGTCGATTGACAGCGCGCTGCAAGAACTGGGCGCGCGCTTAGGGCCCGTCCCAGACCAGGCTGCAACGGGGGAACATCCAGGCACGCAAAGCCCCGGGCTGAACCTGGCCGCCTTTGCCCAGCGCATAGGCGCGGCGCGCACGCTGCACGCGCTCTTGGGTGCGCGGCCGGACACGCGCCAGTTCCGCTTCAATGCCAGCACACCGCTGGACGTGGACATCGTCATCGTGGATGAAGCGTCCATGGTGCACCTGGAAATGATGGCCGCTCTGGTGCAAGCGCTGCCGCCCGGCGCCAAGCTGATTTTGCTGGGCGACAAAGACCAACTGGCCTCGGTCGAAGCCGGTGCGGTGCTCGGCGATCTGTGCCGCGACGCAGGCGCGGGCCAGTACGACGCCGCCACCGCCCGCTACGCGCAGGCGCTGACCGGCTGCCGCCTGGCGCCGGAATTCTTGGCCGCTAGTTCTGCGCCAGACGCACTCGCCCAACAAATCGTGATGCTGCGCCACAGCCGCCGCTTTGGCGGCCAGATCGGCAAGCTGGCCACCGCCGTCAACGCCGGGGACGCCACTGCCGCGCTGGCCTTGCTGGCAAATGACGCCGCAGGCACGCTGCACGCCAGCCCCGGGCACAAAGTGCAAGCCGTGCTGCGCCTGGCGGTGCATGGTCGCCCGGACGCACCAGACTGCTACGCCGACTACCTTCGCTTGGTGCAAGCCGGGCCCGGCGCCACAAAGCGCAGCGGCGCGCAGGCGGTGCAGACCGGTGATGAACTGGCCGCAAAGGAAGCACATAGCGCCTGGGCCACGGCGGTCTTGCGCGCCTTTGACCGCTTTCGCCTGGTGTGCGCGGTGCACGAGGGCGACTGGGGCACGCGCAGCCTGAACCTGGCGGTGCAGCACGCGCTGACCGAGGTCGGGCTTTTGAAAGCGCGCGGCGAGTGGTTTGTCGGCCGCCCAGCCATGGTCACGCGCAACGACAGCGCGCTGGGCGTGTTCAACGGCGACGTGGGCATCACCCTGCCCGCACTCGACCCGGGGGCCGCGCTGCGCGTGTATTTTTTGGACGGCGACACGCTGCGCAGCGTGGCCAGCAGCCGCCTGCCGCACGTGGAAACCGCGTTTGCCATGACGGTGCACAAATGCCAGGGCTCGGAGTTTTTGCACACCGCCCTGGTGCTGCCCGGCGCCGACGCCCGCGTGCTGACGCGCGAACTCGTCTACACCGGCATCACCCGCGCCCGCGAGCGCTTTACGCTGCTGCAAGCGCAGCCTGGCGCACTAGCAGCGGCTATAGCCCGCCCCTCGCAGCGTGCCAGCGGCTTGGCGCTGCAGTTGGCGCTGGCGGGGTCTGGAGATTCCCCCGTCACTGCGAGGCCGTAGGCCGTGGCAGTCCAGCACCCCTGGATTGCCGCGCTTCGCTCGCAATGAAGAACTCCCCTCCCCGTCACTGCGAGGCCGCAGGCCGTGGCAGTCCAGCAGCCCTAGATTGCCGCGCTTCGCTCGCAATGACGAAAGGGGCGGGTTTTAGTCTTTCAGTTGCGCCCGAGCCTTGGCCAGTTAGGCTTCTAGCTGTGCCACCAAGTCGCGCGCCTCTTGCCCTTCGGGGATGGGCCGGCCGCTGTCGCGCCACTGCACCGCAGCCTTGAAGCCCTCGGCCTGGGCGTAGCGGCGAAACCACAGGCCTTCGGGGTTGTGGCGGGTAATGCCGTCAAACACGGTGGCCATCATCTGGGTTTGCTCCAGGCCCATGGTCAGCATGACCTGGTTGACCACCATTTTGTGCATCGCCAGGTGCGAGCGCGGCACCCCAGCAATGCGCGTGGCCAGGCGCATGGTGGCGGCTTCTAGCTCGGCCTCGGGCACGCATTCATTGGCCAGGCCCCAGTCGGCGGCGCGCTTGCCGTCAATGGTGTCGCCGGTAAACATGAGCTGCTTGGCGCGGGTGGCGCCTAGCCGGTAGGCCCACATGGCGGTGGTGGGGCAGCCCCAGACCCGCGTGGGCATATAGCCAATGCGCGCCGTGTCCGCCATCACCAGCAGGTCGCAGCACAGCGCAATGTCACTGCCGCCGGCTGCGGCGTAGCCGTGCACCTTGGCAATCGTGGGCTTGGCGCTGCGCCAAAGGCTCATGAAGTCCTCGGTGTTGCGCTTCATATAAGCGTAGTCCACCATCGGGTCCCACGGAAACTGCTCTTGCTGACAGGGGTGGTCGATCTGGCCTTCGCCAAACTGGCTCAGGTCGTAGCCGCCGCAAAAACCCTTGCCCGCGCCCTCAATTACGATGACATGGATCGCGTCCTGGGCGTTGGCCCATTCCACCGCCGCCCGAATCTCGCCCGGCATGGCGTCGTTGATGGCGTTAAGCCGCTCTGGGCGGTTGAGCAGCAAGCGGGCTACGGCGGGGTGCGCCGCATCGGGCGCGATTTGCAGGGTGGAAAAGACGGGCATGGCGGGGTCTCCTGGTAGGTTGGCTCGTCGGATTTGTGACGATGGATGCGCCTGCGCGCTAGGCGCCGTCCGGCTTTAGACATCCATGATAGGTCGGCTCGCAGTGCGTTCTGCAAAGGGTATGCCCGGCACTTGGCGCTTGTTTTCCACAGTTTTTTTCATCTTTGCACGACAAATATGTTGGCGACGGGGCTATGCAAGGCCCCCATCCCCTTGAACTGCCACCAAATGCCCTTATCATTAGCACTCGTGGGAGTTGAGTGCTAACAAACGCCAACTCCTCAAGTGATGTGCCGTGTCCCCGTTTGGGGTGCATGGTGTTTTAACTGTTTCAAACCCTAGGAGATTCCTCATGAAACTGCGCCCATTGGCAGACCGCGTGATTGTTAAACGCGTCGAAAGCGAAACCAAAACCGCCTCCGGCATCTACATCCCTGACAACGCTGCTGAAAAGCCCGACCAGGGCGAAGTCTTGGCCGTAGGCCCAGGCAAGCGCAATGACAAGGGCGAAATCGCCGCATTGACCGTCAAGGTCGGCGACCGTGTCTTGTTTGGCAAGTACAGCGGCCAGACCGTCAAGGTTGACGGCGATGAATTGCTCGTCATGAAAGAAGACGATTTGTTCGCGGTTGTCGAAACCAAGTAATTTTGCGGGACAGACCGACCGACGCGCGCAGCGCACGGTCGCTCTGTCCTCAACTGATCAATCAATTTAGGAGTTAAACATGGCAGCAAAAGACGTAATTTTCGGCGGCGAAGCCCGCGCACGCATGGTTGAAGGCGTGAACATTTTGGCCAACGCGGTCAAAGTAACCCTGGGCCCTAAAGGCCGTAACGTGGTTCTGGAGCGCTCTTTCGGCGCCCCCACCGTGACCAAGGACGGTGTGTCCGTGGCCAAGGAAATCGAACTCAAAGACAAGCTGCAAAACATGGGCGCGCAGATGGTCAAGGAAGTTGCTTCCAAGACCTCTGACAACGCTGGCGACGGCACCACCACTGCTACCGTGTTGGCCCAGGCCATCGTGCACGAAGGCATGAAGTACGTGGCCGCTGGCATGAACCCCATGGACTTGAAGCGCGGCATCGACAAGGCGGTCCACGCCCTGATCGTCGAGCTGAAAAAGGCTTCCAAGCCCACCACCACTACCAAAGAAATCGCCCAGGTGGGTTCGATCTCTGCCAACAGCGATTCGAGCATTGGTGACATCATCGCCAAGGCCATGGACAAAGTCGGCAAAGAAGGCGTCATCACCGTCGAAGACGGCAAGTCGCTGGACAACGAACTCGACATCGTCGAAGGCATGCAGTTTGACCGCGGCTACCTGTCGCCCTACTTCATCAACAACCCAGAAAAGCAAGCCGCTTTGCTGGACAACCCGTTTGTGCTGCTGTTCGACAAAAAGATCAGCAACATCCGTGACCTGCTCCCCACGCTGGAACAAGTCGCTAAAGCCGGTCGTCCTTTGTTGATCATTGCTGAAGATGTCGAAGGCGAAGCCCTGGCAACTCTGGTGGTGAACACCATCCGTGGCATCCTGAAAGTGGTCGCCGTCAAAGCCCCTGGCTTTGGTGACCGTCGCAAGGCCATGTTGGAAGACATCGCCATCCTGACCGGCGGCAAAGTGATCGCTGAAGAAATCGGCCTGACCCTGGAAAAAGTGACTTTGGCTGACCTCGGTTCTGCCAAGCGCGTTGAAGTGGGCAAAGAAAACACCATCATCATCGACGGCGCTGGCGCTGCTGCTGACATCGAAGCCCGCGTCAAGCAAGTGCGCGTGCAAATCGAAGAAGCGACTTCTGACTACGACCGTGAGAAGCTGCAAGAGCGCGTGGCCAAGTTGGCTGGCGGTGTTGCCGTGATCAAGGTTGGCGCTGCCACCGAAGTCGAAATGAAAGAGAAAAAAGCCCGCGTGGAAGACGCCCTGCACGCTACCCGCGCTGCTGTGGAAGAAGGCATCGTAGCTGGCGGTGGTGTGGCATTTCTGCGCGCTCGTCAAAAGGCTGGCACCATCAAAGGTGACAACGCTGACCAAGAAGCCGGTATCAAGCTGGTGCTCAAAGCCATCGAAGCGCCTTTGCGCGAGATCGTGTACAACGCCGGTGGCGAGCCATCGGTGGTGGTGAACGCTGTGTTGGCCGGTTCGGGCAACTA
>CAMDHS010000053.1 GCA_945898115.1 Comamonas sp. lk | reverse complement strand
AGAGCTTGGACTCAAATTCGAGCTTTTCCTTGGTGGCGATTTCTTCTTTGGGCGCAATCCACAGCACGCTGCCGTTCTTGCGCACGCCCAGGCCTTTGCTTTGCAAAATAATGTCCAGCGCCTGGTCCCAAGGCACGTCTTGCAGACGCAGGGTCACGGTGCCGGTGACTGAGTCAGAGGTGACCACGTTAAAGCCCGTAAAGTCTGCAATCACCTGCAGCACCTGGCGCACGTCAATACTCTGAAAATTGAGCGACAGCTTTTGCCCGTTGTAGCCCGCGCCCTGCGTGAGCTTGCGCGGGTCAATCTTGAGGGGCTTGATGTCAATCACCAGCTCGGACTCGGTTTGGTAGGCGGTGTGTTCCCACTCGCCCTGGGGCGCAACCACCATGCGCACCCGGTCGCCCACCTCGGTGGTGGTGACGGTTTGCACGGGCGTCCCAAAGTCGCTGACATCGAGGCGCCGGCGCAGGCGCTCGGGCAGGCTCACATTGCTCAGTTCCACCACCAGGGTGCTGCCCACTTGTTTGATGTCCGCCGTCACCTTGCTGCTGGGCAGCGCCAGACGCACCCGGCCCGCGCCCTCGCCTGCGCGCCGAAAATCTATGGCACCCAGTGGCGCCTCGGTGCGGCGCTGCGCCACGGCGCGGTTTTGTGCCGGCTCGCTGGGTGGTGCGCTGGCAGCGGGCTCCAGCGTCACCAGCAAGGCGCGGTCGGACATTTGTAGGGCATAAGACGCGGCTCGCTTGAGGCTGAGCACCACGCGGCTGCGTTCGTCGGTTTGCACCACGTTGGCCGACTGCACATTGGTCTGGTTGATTTCCACCGTAGAGCGGCCCACGCCGCCCGTGACGCCCGCAAAGTCCAGGGCAATGCGCGCCGGGCTTTGGGTCACAAAAGCGGCTGGCAAAGCGGCCAGTGGCTGGGCAAATTCAATCCGCACCGTCTCCACATCGCCTTGCGCCGACGCGGTAACGGCGACGATGGAGTTTTGGGCCCAGGCGCTTGCGCCCGCGCACACCAGGCAGCCGGTAAGGAGCGCCTTGGAGAGCGCCCTCAAGATCGCCGAAGGCGTCCGCATTGTTGTTGTCACTTGGACATCTCCTGCAATTTCAAGATGGTGCTGCGCACCGACCACTCGCCCAAATCGTCTTGCACCATTTCGCGCACGGTGATGCGTGTGTCCTCAACCTTGGTAACTTTGCCCATGTTCTGGCCCATGTAGGCGCCGGGAACGATCTGGTGCAACTTGCCGTCAGCACGCACCAGCGCCACCTTGCGGCCCTCTTGGGCAAGCACGCCCACCAGGGCCATGGAGTCGAGCGCGATGGCCTCCAGGGGCTCCTTGGTGCGCGCGAGTTCGGGGCTTGCGATGCTGGGTTTGGTGGCTTTGCTCGGGCCGACCATGGACTGCACAAAGGCCTGTTTGCTAAAGGGGTCTGGCTTGCCTTCTTCGTCGTAGTTGGCCGCCTCAAACGGTTTGGGCGGCGGTATGGCTTTGGACACCGGGCGCAGCGCGGCGCGTTCGGCGTCTACAAAGCCGCGCAACTCTTGCTCGGTGGTGTAGCCGCAGGCGCTCAGGGCCAGCGCCAGCATCCAGGCAGTTAGGCGCAGCAGACCGAATCGAGCCACCATCATTTCTTGGCCTCAACAGGTTTGCGCTGCTGCGCTGCGGCTTCTTCGGCATCCAGATAGCGGTAGGTTTTTAAAGTAGCGTCAAAGGCCATGCTGGTGTCGGTCTTGGCCGCGATGCTGATGTTGCCCAGGGTGGCAATGCGCGGCAAAAACGCCACGTCCGAGGCAAAGCGCCCAAAGTCGTGGTAGCTGCCAATCACCCGAATGCTGACTGGCAACTCGGCGTAATAGGGCTTGACCACCACCTGGCCTGGGCGGAACAGTTCAAACTGCAGATTGCGCTTTTGGCCCAGTTGGTTGATGCTAAACAGCAGAGCCGACATTTCGGCGCGGCTGGGCAACTGGCTTTCGAGCTGCTTCACGTAGGATTCCACTTCGTCGCGCTGCTTCTTCAAGAACGCCAGATTTGCAGCCTGGGTCAGCTTGGTTTTGAAGTCGTTCCTGAGCTGCAATTCCTTGGCCGATGTTTGGTCTAGTTCGGACGCAAAGTCGCCGATCCAGAAAAACCACAGGCCGATCACTACCAAGCAGGTCACGGCAAACAGGGCCAAGGCGCGGGGTATCGGCGGCCAGCGCGAGGGGTCGCTGGGATCCAAGTCTTCAAACTGCAGAAGAACGTCTTCTTTGAGCGCAACAAAGTCAATGGAGGGGGTGCGGATTCTTGCCATGGTGTGCAGTGCGGGTTGGGGTCAAACGTCGGGCTTGGCGGCCGATGCGGCGTTGAGCGGCGCGCTTGCCGCGTCAGGCGCACGCATCAAAACCGCCCGCAAGCTGAAGTTAAACAGCGCACGCTGTTCCTTGGTCGGAAGCGCCATGGTTGCCGCCGCCGATTCCAGCAACTCAGGCTTGGAAAACCAGGTGCTTCCGCTTGCAAGGTTGCGCAGCAGTTCGGACACCTGCTCGTTGGACTGCGCAGTGCCGCTGACCAGCACCAATTGCTCGGTTTGGGCCACCTTGGTCAACAAGACACCGGGCGGCAATTGCTGGGCGAGTTCTGATAACAAATGCACCGACTGGTTGCGGTCCGATTGCACGTCTTCGACCGTGCGCTGGCGGGCCTGCAAGGCCTCAATTTGGGACTCCAGGCCCTTGATGTCCTTGATCTGCTGGTCTAGGGTGAGGATTTCGGCGTCCAACATTGCATTGATGCCACGCTGCTTATGGATCGCTGACTGGTACCAGCTAAACGCCAACAAGGAGATGCCCACCCCCACCAACGCGGCCAAAACCACGGCCGCGACGAACTGCTCCCGCTTTTTCTTGCGCGCCGCCTCCCGGTGCGGCAATAGATTGAGCCGTATCAATTGAACAATCTCCGCAAGGCCAAACCGCAAGCGCCCAGATAGCACGGCGCATCTTGCAGCACCCGGGAGCGGTCCACCTTGGCGCCCACGGACATTCCCTCGAAGGGATTGACCACTGTGCAGGGCACCTGGACTTGGTTGGCCACTGCCAAGGCCAGTCCGGGCAACAAGGCGCTGCCCCCGGCCAAGAGCACCTGGTTCACCTTGTTGTACTGGGTGCTGTTAAAGAAGAATTGCAGCGCGCGGCCCAGTTCTTGCACCAGCGTGTCCACATATGGGATCAGAAGGCGTGCTTCGTAGTCATGGGCCAGGCTGCCTTGGCATTTTTTGCTTTCCGCCTCGGCCAAGGAGAGGCCGTAATAGTTGGAGATTTTTTGGGTGAGCTGGCTCCCGCCCACCGATTGGTCTCGTTCATAGACCAGATCCTGACCGCGCAGCACTTGCATGGTGGTCGTCCTTGCCCCGAGCTTGAACAAGACCGACAAGGTGCCGGGGCTGGTTTTGGCCTGAAGATCAATGACGCGCCCCAGTGCCAGTCGGGTGGCATAAGAGCCCACATCCACCACCACGGGCTTGAGGCCTGCGGCCTCCAGCATTTCTTGCAAGGCTTCAACACGCTCACGCCGCGCGGCGGCAATCAGCACATCGACGCTGCCGGGCGTGCCTGCGCTAGGCCCGATTTCGCAAAAATCGAGGCTCACATCTTCCAGAGGAAAGGGAATGTATTGTTTGGCCTCGCTCTCGACCTGGTCTTCCATCTCCATTTCAGGCAAATCAGCCGTAATGGTCAGTTTCTTGGTAATCACCGCTGATGAGGGCAGCGCCACCGCGACATTTTTGGTTCGCGCACCCGACTGCTTGACCAGGCGGCGCAAGGCAGCAGAAAGTTCGTCGGGTTTTTCAATTGCCCCATCAACCATCACGCCCTCTGGCAAGACATCCTTGGCGCAGTACTCCAGCACCGGCTTTTCGCCAGAGCCGCCCAAGCCCACGAGCTTGATGGCAGACGCGCTGATGTCAATGCCTAGAATTTCTTCCGGCCTTCGTCGCAGCAATGAAGCAATATCGATCAAAAAATCAACTCCAATCCCGTATTTTTATCTTTTACCGCATGCGGATAATATTGCCAATACTATCAGCAAGTTCGGTACACCAGTAAGACGGCGGCGCTGAGGCGACGTTCCCGCCCTAAAATTGGTGTTACGGGTTGCCGCTGATCAGGCGCTCCCCTCTCATTTACCGCCTTGGGCCCAGCCCACCGCCCTCGTGGGGCTGCAACGCCCTTTGGAAGCTTCCATGCCAAACCCTATGCCTCCCGCCAAACCGGCATCTGCACAAGCTGCGAATTCGCGCTCTGTCGGCGCCTGGCTGCTGCGTGCCGTGGCCATCCTTTTTGGTCTGGGTGTGGCCGGTGTGCTGTCTTTGCTGATCCTGATCGCCATCACCATGGCGTTGGCCTATCCCAATTTGCCCGATATTTCTGACCTAGAGGACTACCACCCCAAGCTGCCGCTGCGGGTGTATTCGGTCGAAGGCGACCTGATTGGCGAATTTGGCGAAGAGCACCGCACGCTTACGCCGATTGCCGAAATCCCGGATGTCATGAAAAACGCCATCCTGGCGATTGAAGACGCGCGCTTTTTCCAGCACGGGGGTATTGACTACATTGGCATGGTGCGTGCTGCGCTGGCCAATGTGGGCCGCTCCAAGAGCCAGGGCGCCTCCACCATCACCATGCAGGTGGCGCGCAATGTGTATTTGTCGTCCGAGAAGACGTTTACACGCAAGATTTACGAGGTGCTGCTGACTTTTAAGCTCGAGCACAACCTCAGCAAAGACCAGATTCTGGAAATCTACATGAACCAGATTTACCTGGGCAACAGGGCTTATGGCTTTGCCGCCGCCTGCGAGACGTATTTTGGCAAGCCGCTCAAGGACATCACAGTGGCCGAGGCCGCCATGCTGGCCGGCCTGCCCAAGGCGCCTTCGGCCTACAACCCGATCAAAAACCCCAAGCGCGCGCGCATCCGCCAGCAGTACATCATTGAGCGCATGCTGGACAACGGCTTTATCACCGCCGCCCAGGCCGAAGTGGCCAAAAGTGAGGTGCTGCATGTCAAAACTGCGGCTATGCGCACCCAGGTGCACGCCGAATACGTGGCTGAGATGGTGCGTCAAGCCATGTTTGCGCAATACGGAGCCGAGACCTACACCCGCGGCCTAGACGTACGCACCACCCTGGTCAGCGCGCAGCAAGAAGCCGCTTACAAGGCCCTGCGACGCGGGATCATGGACTTTGAGCGCCGCCAGGTGTACCGGGGGCCCGAAAAGTTCATCACCCTGCCCAAAGACCCGCAAGAGATAGAAGACGCGGTAGACGAAGTGCTGGATGAACACCCCGACAACGGCGACGTGCAGTCTGCCGTGGTGATCGAGGCCGACGCCAAGCGCCTGCGCGCCATGCGCCAGGGCGGCGAGATGCTCGAAATCACGGGCGACGGGCTCAAGCCAGCGCAGTCGGGCCTGTCCGACAAGGCCGCGCCCAACATCCGCCTGCGCCCGGGCGCGGTGATTCGCGTGGCCAAAACCGCCAAAGGCAGCTGGGAAATCACCCAGCTACCCGAAGTGGAAGGCGCATTTGTGGCGCTGGACCCGCGCGACGGCGCCATCAAGGCGCTGGTAGGCGGCTTTGACTTCAATAAAAACAAGTTCAACCACGTCACACAAGCCTGGCGCCAGCCGGGGTCGAGCTTCAAGCCCTTTATTTACTCCGCCGCGCTAGAAAAGGGCTTTACCCCGTCCACCGTGGTCAACGACGCGCCGCTGTTTTTTGACGCGGGCGTGACCGGTGGCCAGCCCTGGGAGCCCAAAAACTACGACGGCACCTTTGAAGGCCCGATGTCGCTGCGCAAGGGCCTGGCAAAGTCCAAGAACATGATCTCCATCCAGATTTTGCAGTCGATTGGCGCCAATTACGCGCAAGACTGGATCGGCAAATTTGGCTTTGACGCGGACAAGCATCCGCCCTACCTGACCATGGCGCTGGGTGCCGGTTCGGTCACGCCCATGCAAATGGCAGTGGGCTATTCGGTGTTTGCCAATGGAGGCATCCGCATCAACCCCTGGCTGGTGTCCAAGGTGAGCGAGCAGCGCGGCAAAGTATTGGTGGAAACCGCCACGCCCGAGTTGAGCGAAGACAGCCGCGCCATCGAGCCGCGCAATGCCTTCATGATGACCAGCCTGCTGCAAGAAGTCACCCGCTCGGGCACCGCCGCCCGCGCGCAAGCCACCTTGAAGCGCCCGGACGTTTACGGCAAAACCGGCACCACCAACGATTCCATGGACGCCTGGTTTGCGGGCTACCAGCCCACGCTGGCCGCAGTCACCTGGATTGGCTACGACACGCCGCGCAAGCTCGGCGACCGCGAGACCGGTGGGGGTTTGAGCCTGCCGGTGTGGATCAGCTTTATGGAAACCGCGCTGAAAAACGTGCCGGTGATGGAGCCCGAGCCGCCCGAGGGCATCTTGCGCCTGAACACCGAGTGGTACTTTGAAGAGTTCGCCAAAAATGGCGGCGTGGGTGCCTTAGGCGCCGGGACCGCGCACCAAGCGCAGCCCGCCGCTGATGAGAAAAAATCCATTCTCGACCTGTTTCGCAACTAAGCCTGGGCGCAGCAGCGCAGCGGCGCAGCCAAAACCCTCAGGGCATGAAGTCCAGCGCCTGGCCCGACTGGGCGCTGGCGTCGCGGCTCAGGGCGGCAAAAAACTCGCCTTGGCCTTTGGTATCTTGCCAGTGGCCATCCACAAAACGGTAGTGGTAGCCGCCTGAGCGCGCCGCGAGCCACACCTCTTGCAGGGGTTTTTGCAAATTCACGATGATCTGGCTGCGGTTGGCAAAGGTGAGTGTGACCATGCCGCCGGTGCGCTGGTTGTCGATATCGACCTCGCTGTGTTCGTTCAATTGGTCGCAGCGCGCCTCCAGCGCTTGGAGCAGGGATTCGGCGCGGTCCAGAAACTCAAGGTCGGTCATTACAATTTCACCATGTTGAAAACAAAAAATATTCGGGCCAGCGCGTGCGTCGCCTTGGTCGGTGTGCTGAATCTAGCAGGCTGCGGCCAGACTGGCCCGCTGTACCTGCCGCCCAAGATGGCGCAAGCCGCAGCACCGTCACCGGCACCAACCACAGCCGCACCGCTCCCCATCATCGCCCAAACCCGCGTTTCCTGAAAACCCCCCATGCATTCCACCCTTCCCGGCCAGCCTTTTTTCCATTACCAGCACGCGCAGCTCCAAGTCGAGGGCTGCGATTTGGGCGCCTTGGCGCAGCAACACGGCACGCCGCTGTTTGTTTATTCCAAGGCCGCGATGTTGGCTGCACTGGGCGCTTACCAGCGCGGTTTTGCCGGGCGCCACGCGCAAATTTGCTACGCCATGAAGGCCAATTCCACTCTGGCGGTGCTGCAGGTATTTGCCCAGGCGGGCTGCGGTTTTGACATTGTGTCCGCCGGTGAACTGGCCCGGGTGCAGGCCGCAGGCGGCGACATGGCCAAGGTGATTTTTTCGGGCGTGGGCAAAACCCGCGCCGAGATGCGCCAGGCGCTGGCTGCGGGCATTGGCTGCTTTAACGTCGAGAGCGAGGCCGAAATCGAGGTGCTCAACGCCGTGGCGCTAGAGATGCAAATGCGCGCGCCCATCAGCATCCGCGTCAACCCCAATGTGGACCCCAAGACCCATCCCTATATTTCAACTGGCCTCAAAGGCAATAAATTTGGCATTGCCCACGAGCACACGCTCGCGGTGTACCAGCACGCCGCCGCCCTACCGGGCCTGAAAATCGTCGGCATTGACTGCCACATCGGCTCGCAGATTACCGACGCCACGCCCTATCTGGACGCCATGGACCGCATGCTCGACCTGGTGCAAAGCATTGAAGCCAGCGGCATTGCCATTGAACACATCGACTTTGGCGGCGGCCTGGGCATCAACTACCAGGGCGACGCGCCTCCAGAAGCCGACGCGCTGTGGGCCCAGTTGCTGGCCAAGTTGGATGCCCGGGGCTTTGGCCAGCGCAAACTCATGATCGAGCCTGGTCGCTCGCTGGTGGGCAACGCCGGCGTGTGCGTGACCGAGGTGCTGTTTATGAAGCCCGGCGAGCAAAAGAACTTCTGCATTGTTGACGCCGCCATGAACGACCTGCCGCGCCCGGCCATGTACCAGGCCTTTCACGCCATCGTGCCGCTGGACGCCACACCGAAGACCACGCCCAGCGTGGTGTGCGACGTGGTGGGGCCGGTGTGCGAAAGCGGCGACTGGATTGGCCGCGACCGCAGCCTGCAGGTAGAAGCCGGGGACCATGTAGCGGTGATGTCGGCCGGCGCGTATTGCATGAGCATGGCCAGCAACTACAACTCCCGGGGCCGCGCCGCCGAGCTACTGGTAGACGGCAGCCACGCCACCCTGGTGCGTGCGCGCGAGCCGGTCAGCGCGCTGTTTGCGGGCGAATCGCTGGTCGGCTAAACCGGCGCCAGACGCGCCAGCCCAGCAGGGCCGCCAGAATGGCGGCATACACCGCCACCTCGTCAAAATTGCGTTTGCCCGCACGCATCCAGAAAAAGTGCAACACGGCCAGCACCGCCACGCCGTAGACCAGCCGGTGCAGCAGCAACCAGTGCCGCGCGCCCAGCGCGCGGATGGCGCCGTTCCAAGACGTCAGCGCCAGCGGCGTGAGCAGCACCAGGGCGGTAAAGCCCACCAAAATAAAAGGCCGCTTGGCAATGTCGGTGGCGATATCGTCCAGGTCCAGGCCCATGTCCAGCCAACCGTAGGCCAGAAAGTGCAGCAGCACGTAAAAATACACAAACAGCCCCAGCATGCGGCGCAGACGGGCCAGCGCGGGCAGGTTCGCCATTACCCGCAGCGGCGTGACCAGCAAGACCAGGCACAGGGCGCGCAGCGTCCAGTCGCCGGTGGCGCGCACCAGCGCTTCGGCCGGGTTGGCGCCTAGGCGGTCAAAAAAAGCGGCGTAAATCAGCCAGGCACAAGGAAGCAGCCAAACCGCAAATACCAGCGGTTTGGCCAGCGGTCCGAGCAGCCAGCGGTGGACTGCGGCGCGCAGCATGGGCCAGGGTTGCGGGCTAGAAATTGGCTTTAAGGTCCATGCCAGCGTAAAGCTGGCCGACCTGGGCCTCGTAGCCATTGAACATCAGGGTCTTGCGCTTCTTGGCAAACAGCCCGTCTTCGCCAATGCGTCGCTCAGTGGCCTGACTCCAGCGCGGATGGTCCACCAGCGGGTTGACGTTGGAATAAAAGCCGTATTCATTGGCTGCCGCCTTGTTCCAGGCGGTGGCGGGTTGTTTTTCGGTAAAGCGGATCTTGACGATGCTCTTGGCGCTCTTAAAACCGTATTTCCAAGGCACCACCAGGCGCACTGGCGCACCGTTTTGGTTGGGCAGCACCTCGCCATACATACCAAAGGCCAACAAAGTGAGCGGGTGCAGGGCCTCGTCCAGACGCAGCGCCTCTACATAGGGCCAGTCCAGGGTGCGGCTGCCCACAAACGGCATGGTTTTGGGGTCGGCCAGCGACACAAATTCGACGTACTTGGCGCTGCCCAGCGGCTGCACTTTGGCAATCAGCTGCGCCAGCGAGTAGCCGACCCAGGGAATCACCATAGACCAGCCTTCAACGCAGCGCAGGCGGTAAATACGCTCTTCCATGGGGCTGAGCTTGAGCAGGTCTTCAAGGGCAAATTTGCCAGGCTTTTGCACCAGGCCTTCGACTTCCACCGACCAAGGGGTGGTCTTGAGGGTGTGGGCGTTGGCGGCCGGATCGGCCTTGTCGGTGCCAAATTCGTAGAAATTGTTGTAGCCGCTGGCGTCTTTGTAGGCGGTGGGTTTTTCCAGCACCAGCGCGCCGGGCACTTTGCTGGGCACATTGGCCAGACGGGGCAGTTTGCCGGGCTTTTCGGTGCCTGCGGGGGTTTGGGCCAGGGCTTGGCGCGAAGCCCAGCTTGCGGCCGCCAGACCGGCCACGCCGCTGGCGGCGCGTTGCAGCCACAAGCGGCGGTTTTCAAGCAAATAGCGGTCGGTAATTTCGCTAGAAAGGGGCACATCGGCCCCAGTCAACACGTTCTTTTTGTGCATCTCAACACTCCCCGGCAAAGTGGCAAAGCAAATTGCCGGAGCGGTTTTAACGCAGGCCGGCGGCGTAATCGGCGAGAGCTTTGATCTCGCGGTCGTTCAATTTTGCAGCCACTTGGGACATGACGTTGTTGTTCTTGCGAATGCCATCACGAAACGCTGTGAGTTGGGCTGCGGAGTATTCGGCGTGCTGGCCACTCAGACGGGGGTATTGGGAAGGAATGCCAGCGCCATTAGGGCTGTGGCAGCCAGCGCATGCGGGCACTTGGCGGTCGGAAATGCCACCGCGGTAGATGCGCTCACCCAAGGCCACGGTTTCCTTGTCCTTGGCAAAACCGGGCTTGGCCGTCTTGCTGGTCAGCCAGTAGGCGATGTTGCGCATGTCGTCGTCTGACAGCACAGCAGCCATGCCGCCCATGACGGCGTTGGCGCGCTTGCCAGATTTGAATTCCTGCAATTGCTTGACCAAGTATTCGGGGTGTTGCTGGGCCAACTTGGGGTTGGCCGGTGTGCCGGAGTTGCCGTCTGCACCGTGGCAAGCGGCGCATACCGCGCCGTAGCTGGCCTCGCCCTTGGCCAAATCGGGCTTGGCGACTTTGGCCGGTGCCTCGGGGGCCGCAGTATTCGCGGATACCGCGAACGAGCCTGCAGCGAGTGCTGCGACGAGAAACAGTTGTGCGATCGACTTCATAGGGCAGTGGTGTGTCTGGGTGGGGGAAAAAACAAGGGCATTCTACAATGCGCCCTTGGGTTTACCCGCTACAACAACCATTACAAGCATGACCGCCACACCAAAACCCAAACCCCAAGTCCCACCCAAGCCCGCAGCAGCAACACCCGAAAAGTCGCCCGGCGCGATTGCCATGGGCTGGTTGCACACCGCCAAGTTTTTGACCACCGCGCCACAACTGCATTTTTTGCCCGCGCTAGACGTGCCCGAAATCGCCTTCGTGGGCCGCTCCAATGCCGGCAAATCCACCTGCATCAACACGCTTACGCAGCAAAAGCAACTGGCTTTTGCCTCCAAGCGCCCAGGCCGCACCCAGCACATCAACTTGTTTTCACTTGGGAAACAAGGCGTGATGGACGCGGTGCTGACCGACTTGCCCGGCTACGGCTACGCGGCAGTGCCCAAGCAAGACAAGATCCGCTGGCAGCAGGTGATGGCCAATTACCTGGTCAGCCGCGAAAACCTCAAGGCGATTGTGCTGATGTGCGACCCGCGCCACGGCATGACCGAACTTGACGAAGTGCTGCTCGACGTGATCCGGCCCCGCGTGCAAGAAGGCCTGAAGTTTTTGGTGGTACTGACCAAAGCCGACAAGCTGACCCGCGCCGAAGCCACCAAGGCTTTGTCGATTGCCAAGCTGCAAGCCGGTGGCGGCGAAGTGCGGCTGTTTTCCGCGCCCAAGCGCATTGGCGTGGAAGATGTGGCGACCTTGCTTTGGGACTGGGCCCATCCCAAGGGTGGGGTAATTGCTCCCATGGCCGCGCCCCTAGCCGCATCCCAGGCAGATGTAGCCGACGAGCCCGAGTCACTCGACGAGCCGGACGCAGCCTGAGGCCCAAGCCCGCCCGCCCCACCTGAACGGCTAGTAGGGCGGCGCCACGCCCTCAGGCTGGTCCTTGAAACGCTTGTGCACCCAGTAGTACTGGGCGGGCATGGTCTGGATGTAGGCCTCAAGCCGCTGGTTCATCAGCACCGTATCTGCCAGCAAATCGCCACTGGGCACATCGGTCCAGGCCGGCAATATTTCTACCTCGTAGCCCCGGCACGTCATGCGCGTAATCACCGGAACAATTTTGGCCCGCGCCAGCCGCGCAAAGCGCGACAGCGACGGTACGGTGGCAGCCGTGTTGCCAAAAAAGGGGACGAACAAAGAGTCTTTGGGGTCAAAGTTCATGTCCGGCAGCAGGTATAAGGGCTCGCCCGCTTTGAGCCGGGCAATCACCGGCCGGGCGCCGTCAAGCTGGGCGACCAGGTGGCAGGGGCCAAAACGCTGGCGCCCCTGGCGAATCCAGGCGTCGGACACCGGGTTGGCCTGGCGCGTATAGATGGTGGTAAATCCCCGCGCCAGTTGTTGCGTGAGCGCCGTCCAACCGGCGTCCAGCCCCACAAAATGCGGCGCAAAGATGACGGTGGGCGCAGTGCCATTTAGTTCCCCGACCGCGCCGCTAATGCGCAGGCGCCCCAGCACCGTCTCAGGGCGCCCCTGCCACAACCAGCCCCGGTCTAGCCAAGCTTGGGCGAAATACACAAAGCAGGCAAAGGTGTGGCGCCGCCGCTCCTGCTTCGACCATGCCGGAAAGCACAGCCGCAAATTGGTGTCCACCACCCGCCGCCGGGAGCCGACCAGCCCATACAGCAGCGCGCCCAGCAGCCAGCCCAAGCCCCGCAGCGCAGGCAGCGGCAGTACGGACAGGGCGCGGGTCAAAAGGATAGGGATATGGCTCAGCATGGCGCGCCCGCGCTAAGGGCCAAATCCACCAAGGGGCGCTTCGGGGCGCACGGCTGTTGCGTGGTCTCGTTCATTTCAGAAATTGGCCGCCACGGTGTGCGATTTTGCGTCCGCCTTTTCAGCCACCGGCGCCTTGTAGCGCGCGTAGCCCCAAAGGTATTGCTGCGGGTGCTGGCGCACCAGCGCTTCAAGCGCCTGATTGAGTTGGGTAATGGCCACCTCGCCCGGCGCCTGCGGCGTACTGGCAAAAGGCAGCACATGCACCACATAGCCACGGCCCCAAGGCAAGCGTTCGCCCCAGGTCAGCAGGGTGGCAGCGCCCGTTTGCTGCGCCAGCCGGGCTGAGAGCGTCATGGTGTAGGCCGGTTTGCCAAAAAAGGATGCCCAAACGCCCTGGTGCAACGGCGGCACCTGGTCGGGCAGCAGGCCCACGCAGTGGCCGTGTTTGAGCGCCTTGAGCATTTGCTTGACCCCTGCAAGCGTGGTCGGCGCGGTGTGCAAGCCGGGGCGCTGGCGCACGCGGCCTTCCAGGTCAGCCAGCCAGGGCTTGCGCGCCGGGCGGTACAAGGCGGTCATGGGGTGCGTCTGGCCAAAACGCTGGGCGTATGCTTGCGCGGCAATTTCAAAGCATCCCAAGTGGGGCGTGATGAAGACCACACCTCGGCCTTGGGCCAGCGCGACCTCTATAAGTTCGGCGCCCTGCCAGCGCATCGGCACCGGCTGGCCCAGCCACAGGCGGGGAAGTTCCAGCGTCAGGCGCCCGGCGGCGGCTATGGCGGCTCGCCACTGCTTGGCGGGCAGGCCAGATTGGGCCACGTTGTCCAGAAATCGGCGGCGGTAGGTGGGCGAGAGCCAAAACACCAACCAGCCCAGCACCGCGCCTGCGCCATGCAGCAGCCACAGCGGCAGGCGTGCGAGCAGTTGAAAAACAAGAGCCATGGGTGCAGTAAGATCGCGTTGGTCGCTGAGTTATGAACTACTTGCAGGGCGACCACCACAATGGCGGGCCGCAAACGCCGCGCCATTGTGCCTTGTCCACCCGGACACATCTGCTAAAGCGTTCGCTGAAGGCTCCAAAGCCCAAGCAACGCGAATTGTTGTTTTTATTTGGAGT
>CAMDHS010000052.1 GCA_945898115.1 Comamonas sp. lk | reverse complement strand
GCCGCCTCAAGCGACGCTGCCTGGCCGGTGGCCATCAGCGCATATTGCGCCATGATTTTTGCCGCGCTGCGCCGCACATAAACGTCGTCGGGCAGGCAAGCCAAGGCGATGGCTTCAAAGAAGCCGGCGGCCATGGCCCAATAACTGCGCGCCTGCAGGGACGACTCTCCCGCCGCAAGGCCTGCACACAGGCGCGCCATTTGCGCGGCATGGGCAGGGTCCAGCGTTTTGAGGACAGGCAGCAACGCCTCGCCCAGCCCAGCGCGCAGGGCGGGCGAATAGTGCAGGGGCTCTAGCGCACCGGAAAGATCCACCGCCAGCCATTTCCACTGGTGCTCCCAAAGGTCAGCCGGGTGAATGCGTTCGGCACCGCACAGCTCCAATACCGCGCAGTGCTGGGGAAACAGCGCCACGGGTGAAGCCTGGCTGCCCTTCAATATCCCTTCCACATAGTCCACCACGGCACGGCTGGCGTGCTCCACGCGGCGCGCGGCGTCATCGGTACACCTATCGGGCCACTGGATGAATTTGTGTGTCAGCGTCTCCAGTGACCGAAGAACCTTGGCCACCGGCTGCTGGCCCACCATATCCAGGGCGCCGGCGCTTTGGTGAAACTTTTGGCGGGCCTTGTCCAATTCGCTGGTATCGGCTTGCGAGCGGTGCGCAACAGCGCCGGTTTTCTCGTCCCAGACGAAGCGACGCACGGCCTTGCCAGCGCTGGTGAGCGATGCACGCAGGTCTTCCAGGACCCAAGCCAATGGCCCCAAATCCTGCGCCGCAGCGATGCTTGAGTTCACGTCGGAAATAGGGGCCATTTTTGGAGCGCTCAGGGTGGCGCCAAGGTCAAGGTCAAGGTGGTGCGCCATTGCCGCGCTAGGCAATCTTGAAGCGTGCCACCGATTGCCGCAGTTCCTGGGCGGTTTGTGAGAGTTCGCGCACCTGGCTTGCCGTGACCCGGGTGCCGTCAGCCGTTTTTTCGGTCCCAGCAAAAATAATCTGAATGTTCTGCGCCACGCCGCTGGCCAGTTCGGCTTCACGCGAAGCAGCGCCGGAAATTTGCACAATCTGCTGCGCAACTTGGCGCGAGACGCGGTCAATCTCGGTCAAGGCCTCGCCTGCGTTGTCAGTGAGCTGCGCGCCAGCGACCACGCCTTGCGCCGAACGCTCCATAGCGCCCATCGCATTTTGCGCATCGGTCTGGATCATTTTGACCAAGGCAGCAATCTGCCGTGTAGCGTCAGCAGATCGCTCGGCCAGGCGCTGTACCTCTTCCGCCACGACGGAGAAGCCCCGTCCAGCCTCGCCCGCTGACGCCGCCTGGATGGCGGCGTTGAGCGCCAGCACATTGGTCTGCTCGGTGATGTCCGAGATCAAGTCAGTGATCTCGCCAATTTCTTGCGAGGACTCTCCCAGCCGCTTAATGCGCTTGGACGTTTCTTGAATCTGGTCTCGGATGGTGTTCATGCCGCCAATCGTGCTTTGCACCGCCTGCAGACCCGACTCTGCCGCCTGCAAAGACTGGCGCGCCACCAGGGCCGATTCCTGCGCTTGCGCCGACACATCGGTGATGCGCCCGGCCATCTCCAGCACCGAACGGCCCGCCTGGCGAATGTCCTGCAATTGGGCGTCAGACGCGGCCAGCAAGGCCTGGGTCGTGCGGTCTACCGTGGCCGAGGTCTGGGTGACCCGTTCGGCTGCACCTTGCACGCTCATGATCAGCGAGCGCAACTCTTCGACCGTGTAGTTGACCGAATCGGCGATGGCGCCGGTAATGTCTTCGCTCACCGTGGCCTCTTTCGTCAGGTCGCCGCCGGCCACCGCCTGCAATTCATTCATCAAACGCAAAATCGCCGCCTGCGTGGAGTCGTTAATGCGCTTGGCGTCTTGCGCCGACTGCTGCGCGCTCTGGCTGTTTTCCAGGGCGGTCTGGGCTTGGGTTTGGGCAAAGCCCAAGCGAATGCGGCCCTCTTGCGCCTGCACGTACCACAATCCCAAGCCACTGAGTAAGACCAGCAAGGCAAGCGGGGCCAGAGTACCCGTTGCAAGCAGGCCTTCCCGGGTTCGATCGGAGAGTTGCTTTTGCAATGCCTCTAGCTGCTCACGCAGGGGTTCACTGTCTTTGATAACGCCAGATTGCGCCTGACGCACCGCCACCAGCATCTGCAGATTGTTCAAAATCGCGCCAGCTTGCGAGCGGGTTTCTTCAAACATTCCGATCAGCTCGACAAGCTTTTCGCGCGTGGGCTTGTCCTGTGTGGCATTGAGCCGCAGGTCGGCGCTGCCTTCCAGAAGTCCCTGGGCGATGTCCTTGAAAGCATTGAGGTCCTTGCCCAGAAGAAAAACCGCCTCTGGGCTGGCGCCCTGGCTGGTCAGGAACTCATTGGTGGATTTGCCGATGCGTTGGGTCAGGGTGGACAACTCGCCCACCGCCGAGATGTCACCGGGCGAGGCGCCTTGCTGCTGCTTCATCGACGAGATGGTTTTGGTCAACTCCAGCAAGTCTTCCGACTGGCGGTTGATGCGCACCAACGCCACACCAATTTGCTCCAGTATCTTTTGCTGCGCCATGATCGTGTTGCTGCTCTTTTTGGCTTGCTCGACCAGCGCCAAGGTGGGACGCAGCGCTGGCTGGATGTCCTGCGGCAGCGCTTGCACGCGCATGCCCACGTCGCCTTGTTCCAAGGCACCAATCGACTGGGAAAGCACGGCGGTGCTAGAAGCCATGTCGGCGAAAGCCTGCGGGTTTCCCACCAAGGCCTGCGTGACGGACTTGGCCAGCCGCTGCGACTGCATCAGCGCCTGCCCCGTGGCCGCGATCTGCTGGGCCAGCGTGTCAAGCAATTGCAACTTGTAGGCAAAGGCGGGAAGCACCACCACCAGGGACACGGTCAACAGGGCGCTCAACAAGCGCCGCTGGGCCCGCACACTGCGCGTGCCGATTCCGGGAACCTTCACCCGAATCTGGTCGCTGTCTTGCTGCGGACTTGACGCGGCGGCTAGCTCATCGGCAACCGGGGCTGGCAAGGGGGCGTTTTTAGCACCGGCGCTGTCTGCCTCTGCGCTTTCAGCAAACTGCGAGTTGGCCTCAGGCATGGCTGCTACCGCAGTTTTGTTCATGCTGGCAATGGGAAGCAAATTGGGGATGGCCATCGTAGGTACCTGACTAAGCGCTGATGCTTAAAAACTGCGGGGACTGGGACAGGGTTTGCAGGTTGATTTCCTGCCATTGCCCGCCTTGAGGGTCAAAAAACTGATTGCCAAAAAATGGGGGAGCGCCTGCTGGCGCAGGGCTTGAGGATGCGAAGGCATCCGCCGAACGCAGCCCTGACAAACGGCTGACCTGCAGAGCGCAGCCGGCCTCGATTAGCGGGTTAATGGTCACCACGCTGGGTATTTCTTCTTCTTGCATCAGCATTGCATCCATTGAATCGTCGTTGGCGCCTGTAGCGTGGGCAATAAACTGCCCCAAATCAACGGTACCAAACAAGCTTCCCCGAATCGCAATGACGCCCAAAAACCAGGCTTGGGTATGGGGCACCACCTGCCACTGGGTCATAGGCAAAAGCTCGCCCGACTGACGCAAGGGAAGAAGGTAGTTGTTTCCCCCGGCCGTGACTGCCAGCCAGGCTGCGGACACACCGCGTGCTTGCGCATGCTTCAAACGCTCGGCAAGACGCGCCTGCATGTCTTTGAGGGACTCCCGCTGGGCCATGTCGGCTCAACCCAAGGCTTTGATCTTGGCGATCAGTTCGGCTGCATTCACCGGCTTGGTAATGTAGTCGCGAGCGCCCTGGCGCAAGCCCCAGACCTTGTCAGATTCCAGACTCTTGCTGGTGCAAAAAATGATGGGGATGTCAGCCCATTCTGGTGTACGGGTGATGGTGCGCGTGAGCTGAAAGCCGTTGCGCCCGGGCATCACCACGTCCATGAGGATGAGCTCGGGTCGTTCCTTTGCAATTCGGTCCATGGCCTGGTCTGCGTCCTCTGCGCTGGCAACCGAGTAGCCGTTTTCCTGCAGGATCGCAGTCATCAAAAGAGTCTCGGTTTTCGAGTCGTCCACGATAAGCACTTTTTGCACCGCCATCATTGGGCTCCTTGGCTGGGGTTGCGGAATTGCTGCACGGCGTGCAGCAGTTGTTCGTTGGTGAAGGGTTTGGTGATGTAGTGGTCGGCCCCGGCAATGCGCCCTCGGGCTTTGTCAAAAACACCATCCTTGGAGGACAGCATGACCACGGGCACCGATGCAAGGCGCGCGTTGCGTTTGATGATGGCGCAGGTCTGGTAGCCGTCGAGCCGGGGCATCAGCACGTCACAAAATATCAGGTCGGGCACCAGGTCGTTCACCTGGGCCAAGGCATCAAAACCGTCCTCGGCGAGGAAGACTTCATGCCCGGCGCGCTTGAGAAATATCTCGGCGCTGCGCCGGATGGTGTGGCTGTCGTCCACCACCATGACGCGACCTCGCGGTCTAGGTGCATTCAATTGTTTGTCCATTACATGTCGTAGTGATAAGTTTTACTGAAATATACATGATTTTAACAAATGTACTTTTCTAAATGACGAGGAATTGCGGGTGTTCGCGGGCTGGGTAAGCCAGCGGGGCGTCAAGTGCGCAGCTTGGCCTGGTGGTCGGCATTGGCAGCCGCAAGATGGGCCACCTGTTCGTCGAGTTTGGTGGCCAGAAGGGTCGTTGCCTGCTGGAGATCGGCCAAGTGGCGCAAGCGCTCCTCGAGCCCCTCAGTGGCGTTACCGATTTTTTCTATGGCATCAAGGCGACTTGCGAAATGGGCCCGCCGCATTCCTATCTGCCCGTCCAAAAGTGCCGCAACCGAGTCGCGCCACGACTCGGCGTCCTTTCGCACCGCAGCCTGCAAGGCCGCCAGCTTGGACGCCAGGGCGCTGACCAGGCGCTGTGTGAACTCAGGCTGCTGCAGGCGCAACAGGTTGCGAATCCCGAGGTAGGACAGGTGGCTGCGCTCGGCGAGCTCGAGATCCATCAGGAAGGTGTCCAAGGCAGGTGGCGCCAGCGGTCGCAGCGCGGTGCCAATTTCGGCGTTGATCTGGTGGAAAGTGGCCACTTGCATTTCACGGATCTCCTGGGCGGCGGCATGCGCCTGGCGCAAGTGCGCGCGAAGGTGGAGAAAGGTTTCGCTGTACGCTTTCTTGACCCCGAGCTTCAAACCGGGCTGCGAAAGCGCGTGTGCCAGCAACTGCATCTCCTGGGCCAAACGCAGCGGGTCAAGCGCATCCCAAATAGCCCGGAAAAGCCGGACATGCACCGCCTTGACCGCGCGGATTTTTCTGCTCCCAAGCTCGAAATTCTGCTGCTCTTGCGCAATGCGTTGGCGCATCTGCTGCAAAACGGCGTCACTCTTTCCCCGCAAGCCCTCGAGTTCGGCGTGCTGCTCGGCCAAACTGCTCTGGCGCGCCTGGAGCATGCGCCCCACTTCGGCGCGCACCGCGTCAATGTCTTGCCCAATCGCGCCGTGCAGCGCCGCGCGGTGCCCGCCGACCATGCCTTGGGCCAAAGCGGCCTCCAGGGCCAGTAGACCGCTTCGCTCCAGCAGGTCGGCATTGCCACTGACTTTGGCGACCAGTCCTTTTTGGGCCGACACGGCCAAAACGTCCTGCGGATCGACGTCCAAAGCCTGTGCAACGCGAAGCTTTTGCACTTCGATTTGGGCCTGGATTTGTGGCGGGCTGCTCAGTTCATCCCACAAGGTGTCGATTTTGTTGAGCACCACCAGCACGGCGCGGCCCTGGTCAGCGTCGGGCCGGATGTGTTCCTGCCAAATGGCAAGGTCCGATCCGGTCACGCCGGTGTCGGCGCCGACGATGAACACGACGGCGTCGGCCTGGTCGATGAGGCCGACGGTGAGTTCGGGCTCGGCACCGATGGCGTTGAGCCCGGGCGTGTCCAGAATGACCAGGCCCTGCTTTAACAGCGGGTGCGCAAAATTGACCAGCGCGTGGCGCCATTTGGGCACCTGCACCAGGCCTTGGGGGTCGGTGGGCGGGTTGTCCTCGGGAGTTTGGCTGTGCCAAAAGCCCAGGGCTTGGGCTTCTTGTTGCGTGACCTGCAGGGTATCGGTTACCCGCTCAAGGGTGTTGGCGAGCTGCTCGGCGTTGTTGACGTCCAGATCAAATGCGGTCCAGGCCTCGGGCGTCTGGCGCCAGTCGCGCAGCGCCTGCGGCTGCAGGCGGGTCTGGATGGGCAAGAGCCGCAGGGTGGGTGCCAGGTCTGGCTCATAGCCAATTTCCGTGGGGCACATGGTGGTGCGCCCGGCACTGGCGGGCATGATGCGCCGCCCGTAGTCGGCAAAGAAGATGGCGTTGACCATTTCTGACTTGCCGCGCGAGAACTCGGCCACAAAAGCCACCATGAGCCTGCTGGAGCGCACCCTGCTTTCGAGGCGCTGGAGGCGGTCTTGCACGGCGGCGCCTTGCAGCGCGTTGTCTTTTAACCAGCGCGAAAAAAGGCGCAGCAAAAAGGAAAACTCGCGGCGCCAAGCGCCTTGCTCGGCCCACTGGGCGTTGAATGTAGCGGCCAATTTGCTCCCCTTAAGGCGCGCAAGTATAGCTATTCAATTTGTGTATTATTTTTAATTAATAAATTGAAAACAGGGTAGTAAAGAGGCTTATGCGCCGCCGCCGCAGGCGGCGGCCAGCGGGTGGATTAATCAGCGCAGGGCGAGTTGCGTACACTTGCTACTGTGCCTGCTGGGGTGGTTTGCCGCCCTGGCGCGCCTGCTCCAGATCTGGACTTCCCCCGCGTGGACCCAGCTCTGCCCCGCAAACCCTGACCCAAGCAAGCGATAACCCAAGCCAAGCCATGAACCCGAACAGCACCACACCCACCCAAGCCGCCTTGGACGCGACTTTTGCACCGCTGCACAACGACACGTTTTTGCGCGCTTGCCTGCGCCAAGCCACGCCTTACACGCCGCTGTGGTTAATGCGCCAGGCCGGGCGCTACCTGCCCGAATACCGTGCAACCCGGGCCCAGGCCGGCAGCTTTATGGGGCTGGCTACGAACCGCGACTACGCCACCGAAGTCACCTTGCAGCCGCTGGAGCGCTATCCGCTGGACGCCGCCATTTTGTTCAGCGACATCTTGACCGTGCCCGACGCCATGGGCCTGGGCCTCAGTTTTGCGCTGGGCGAAGGCCCGCGTTTTGCCCACCCCGTGCGCGACGAAGCCGCCGTGGCCCGCCTAGAAGTGCCCGATATGGACAAGCTGCGCTACGTGTTTGACGCCGTCAGCTCCATTCGCAGTGCCCTGACGCAGCCGGGTGGCAAAGGCAGGGTGCCGCTGATCGGTTTTTCCGGCAGCCCCTGGACACTGGCCTGTTACATGGTCGAAGGCGCAGGCTCGGACGACTACCGCCTGGTCAAGACCATGCTCTACGCGCGCCCAGACCTGATGCACCGCATCTTGGCCATCAACGCCGACTCGGTGGCCGCTTACCTGAATGCCCAGATTGACGCGGGCGCCCAGGCGGTGATGGTGTTTGACAGCTGGGGCGGCGTGTTGGCCGATGGTGCCTTCCATACTTTTAGTTTGGCCTACACCACGCGGGTGCTGGCCCAGCTCAAGCGCGTGGGGCCCGAGGGCCAGATCATTCCGCGCATCGTGTTTACCAAAGGCGGCGGCTTGTGGTTGCAAGAGATGGCGGCGCTGGACTGCGACGTGCTTGGCCTGGACTGGACCGTCAACCTGGGCGCGGCGCGCGCGGCGGTGGGCGGCAGCGCAGGCGGCCCCGGCAAGGCGCTGCAGGGCAACATTGACCCCAATGTGCTGTTTGCGCCCCCCGCCCAGATTGCCACCGAGGTGGCCCGGGTGCTGGACAGTTTTGGCGCGCCGCACCAAGGCGCAGGCGTCGGTCCCACGCACATTTTTAACCTCGGGCACGGCATCAGCCAGCACACGCCTCCCGAACATGTGGCGGCGCTGGTGCAAGCGGTGCACAGCCACTCGCGCAGCATGCGCGGCTAAATTGCGGATCGGGCCGCAAACCTGGGGCGCGCGGGCCCGACTTTGCGGCTTGGAATTGGCGCTTGGCGCTTGGCTCTTACCACTTTTCTAGCCGTGTTTGTGATGATTATCAGTAGTTGTACACAAAAATACTGACACACTGCGATGACACAAGAATCGACAATAGCCACTTCGCTACTGCGGTGATAGCGCGCCAAGTGATTGATTTATAAGGAATTTATTTTTTGCGCGTTTTCAAGGCAGACTGACAAAACGCCAAATTTCCCCAGCGTAGAGCTGCTTGCACCGAAGATATCAACAAAGTTATCCACAGAAAATGCGGGTAAGCAAGAAAATCTATACGAATCAATGGCTTGGCCCGTATTTGCACAGTTCACATGAATCCAGGGTTGCAACTAAAAAGAGGTGGACTTTGTCTGCCTGCTGGCCGATTTGCAGCCTGATCCCATCGCGGGACACGCGCTTAGAGACTGAAGTGAAATTGCTTACACCAAAAATGCGCCGAAAAACACGAATATCGTGTGCCTGGGGCACAGTTATGCACAAAAATGGGATACGGCTCACGGCCCGCCCAGCCCGACTGTGAAACCTTGCACTCCCCCCTGAAAAACGCCTAAGTGATTGATTTAAAAGACATTTACAAAAATGCTGAATTTCTAGGCAAACTAGGAGTTCTGCCCTGTTGCGTAGGCAAAACCCGCCCCGGACAGGGATATCAACAAAGTTATCCACAGTATTTGGGGGTAAGCAGCCTTTTGCATAAAAATCAAGGACTTAGCGCAGTCTCCGGCTTTAATTTATGCAGATGGCGCGTTAGCGCACAAAAGCAGGGCGGCGCGAACCACGTGCGCGCCACCGCAGCATGAGCGGCTGGATTTCTGTCCTGGTCCACACCCCGGCGCATGCAGCGCTCGGGCCCGTGCTGACCTACCGCTGCGCTGCGCCTTTGCCTGCGGGCACGCTGGTGCGTGTGCCCCTGGGCAAACGCGAAACCTTGGGCGTGGTGTGGCAAGACGCGGCGCAAGAATCCAGTGGTGAGATTGACAACGACAAGGTGCGCGAGATTGCGGGTGTGCTTGATACGGTGGCACCGCTGGGCGAAGCTTGGCAGCAGCTGATGCGCTTTAGCGCCCAGTACTACCAGCGTTCACTGGGCGAAGTGGCGCTGGCGGCGCTGCCGCCGCAGCTGCGCGATCTGTCGCCCCTGCAGATGCAGCGGCGTTTGCTGCGCAGCCAGCGCGGTGCCGCCAAGGCGGCCAAAGCCACGGCCGCAGAATCGCACCAAGCGGTCAGCGCCGCGTCTGAAGCAGCGCCATCGCCCCCCGTGCCCGCGCTCAGCGCCGAACAAACCGCTGCGGTTGCACAAATTGCCGCGCATGAAGGCCCGTTTTTGCTGTTTGGCGCCACGGGCAGTGGCAAAACCGAAGTCTATTTGCACTGCGTGCAAACCCTGCTGGCGCAAGACCCCAGCGCGCAGGCGCTGGTGATGGTGCCCGAGATCAACCTCACGCCGCAGCTCGAGGCACGGTTTCGCGAACGCTTTGCGCCCATGCTGGGCGCGCACGCCGTTGTCAGCCTGCACAGCGGTATGACCAACCCGCAGCGCCTGGCCGCCTGGCTGGCCGCACATGAGGGGAGCGCGCGCATTGTGCTGGGCACGCGCATGGCGGTGTTTGCCTCCATGCCGCAGCTCAAATTTATCGTGGTGGACGAAGAACACGACCCCAGCTACAAAAGCGGCGAAGGCGCACGCTACTCCGCCCGCGACCTGGCGGTCTACCGCGGTCGCCTACAAGGCGCCAAGGTGCTGTTGGGTTCGGCCACGCCTTCGCTGGAGAGCTGGCACCAAAGCCGCCCGGCTCTAGACGGCGGACGCTACCAGCGACTCTTGATGCCCGGGCGCATCGGCGCCAGCGCCCTGGACCTGCCCCTGGTGCGCCGGGTAGACATGAACCACCAGCCGCGCAAGGCCATTTTTTCGCTGCCGCTGCTGGACGCCATCCGTGCCTGCGTGGCGCGCGGCGAACAAAGCATGGTGTTTTTGAACCGGCGCGGCTACGCCCCGGTGCTGCACTGTGCCGACTGCGGCTGGAAAAGCGAATGCGCCCACTGCAGCGCCTTTCGGGTTTTCCACAAGGCCGACCGCACGCTGCGCTGCCACCACTGCGGCTTTACCGAGCGCGTGCCACGCGCCTGCCCTGGCTGCGGCAATGTCGATATCGCGCCCCTAGGCCGGGGCACCGAACAAATTGAAGAGCAGCTCGAAGCCTTGCTGGCCGACATCCGCCGCCCCAACTCGGTCAGCGCCGAGTTTCCCGAAGGCGAGCCGGTCCGCGTGGCGCGCATTGACGCCGACACCACCCGCCTCAAAGGCAGCCTGCAAACCCAGCTTGCCGCCGTGCACGCCGGAGACGTGGATGTGCTGGTGGGCACGCAGATGATTGCCAAGGGCCACGACTTTAGGCGTATCACGCTGGTGGCGGCCATTAACCCGGACGGCGCGCTGTTTTCCAGCGACTTTCGGGCACCCGAGCGGCTGTTTAGCCTGCTGCTGCAGGCGGCCGGGCGCGCCGGGCGCGACGCCACGCTGGGCAAGGGCAGCGAGGTCTGGATCCAGACTTTTGTGCCCACGCACCCGCTTTACGCCGCGCTCAAGCAATACGACTACCCGGCTTTTGCCCAAAGCCAGCTCGAAGAGCGCGAACAGGCCGGCATGCCGCCCTTCAGTTTTCAGGCCCTGGTGCGGGCCGAGGCGCGCAGCCAGGAAGCGGCGCAAGCGTTTTTGACCGCCGCCAGCGCCAATGCCCGCCAAGACATGGCGACCTGGGACGGGTGGGCGGATGTGCTGGAAAACGTCACGCTGTACAGCGCGGTGCCCATGGCGATTGCGCGGGTGGCCAATGTGGAGCGCGCCCAGATGCTGGTGGAAAGCCCCTCGCGCGGCGCCTTGCAGCGGTTTTTGGCGGGCTGGCAGGGCGTATTGCACGCGACGCGGGCGCAGCCCGAGTGCAAGGGGCTGATTCGCTGGGCGATTGATGTGGATCCGCTGGCGATTTGATTTTTTTTGTGGCTGGTGGTCGAGTTGATGGCTGATTGGTTCTTTTTCCCCGCCTATCCCCCCAGCCCCCTTTCCTCCCCAGCGGGGAGGAAAGGGGGAGCGAACAGCCACATTTGATTTTGTCGCGACGGCTAGCGCACCACCGGGGGCTGCCCGCTGGGGCAAGAGGCGGCAGTGGTTGGTAGCAGCGGCGCCTCGCCGCGAATCTTTGCGGAGGCGGCAAGGCCCAAACCTCTAAAGCCGTCGCGGCGACGGCGCCGTTTCTAAGTGTCGCAGGCAGACCCACAGGTACTAGGCCAGTAGAAGGCTAGCCGAAGCGAAAACACCAAATGTGGCTGTTAGCCCCCCTCTCTCGCCCGCTGGGAGAGGGGGTTGGGGGAGAGAGTGGGGAAAAACCAGCCCTGCTGGAAAGCAAAAAGGAAGATCAGAACGGAATATCGTCATCCATATCGTCAAACCCACTAGCGGGCCGCGCCGCGGGTGCCTGGCGGGCCGGTGCAGCCTGGGGCGCGCGGGCAGGCGGGGGCGCCATGCGGCGGGGTGCTTGGGAGCCGCCGCCGTCGTCACCTTCGCTGGGGCCGCCCATGCCTTCACGGCCGCCCAAGAGCTGCAGTTCGGTGGCAATGATGTCTACCGTGTTTTTCTCGATACCGGCCTGGTCGGTGTATTTGCCGTATTTCAGGCGGCCCTCGACGTAGATTGGACGGCCTTTTTTGACATATTCGCCGGCGATTTCGGCCAAGCGGTCGTAAAAGGTAACGCGGTGCCACTGGGTGTCTTCCACGGTTTCACCGGTGTTTTTGTCTTTGCGCCGGCTGCTAGTGGCCACGCTGACGTTGGCCACGGCCTGGCCCGAGGGCAGGTAGCGGATTTCGGGGTCGCGGCCACAGTTGCCGACGAGGATGACTTTGTTGACGGATGCCATGGTTTTCTCCAAATTAGTCTGCGCATTATTACGCTCTTTGGAAACCGATAGCGGCAAACCCCGCCCTTGGCGATAATGCGCAGTTTGGCCCAGCGCGCACGCTTTGAACACTCCCCACACTCCTTTTGACCTGGCTGGCGCTTTGAACGAGTCGCCCAACACCTCTGGCGCCTACCTGGGCGCCGCGCTGCGGCAAAACCTGATCAGCGTGCGCGGTGCGCGCACCCACAACCTCAAAAACATCGATCTGGACATTCCGCGCAACCAGCTCGTGGTCATTACCGGCCTGAGCGGCTCGGGCAAGTCCAGCCTGGCCTTTGACACGCTGTACGCCGAAGGCCAGCGCCGCTATGTGGAAAGCCTGTCCACCTACGCGCGCCAGTTTTTGCAACTCATGGACAAGCCCGATGTGGACCTGATCGAAGGCCTGTCACCGGCGATTTCGATTGAGCAAAAAGCCACCAGCCACAACCCGCGCTCCACCGTGGGCACGGTGACCGAGATCCACGACTACCTGCGCCTGCTGTTTGCCCGCGCTGGCACGCCGTTTTGCCCGGAACACGGCCAGGCGCTGCAGTCGCAAACCGTGAGCCAGATGGTGGACGCGGTGCTGGCCATGCCCGAGGGCACGCGCCTGATGATCTTGGCGCCCGTGGCGCGCGAGAAAAAAGGCGAGTTTTTGGACCTATTTGCCCACATGCAGGCGCAGGGCTATGTGCGCTTTCGCATCAACGGCGCGGTGTTTGACTTTGACGACCTGCCCACGCTCAAAAAGACCGAAAAGCACGACATTGACGTGGTGATTGACCGCATCAAAGTGCGCGCAGCGCCCCTGCCTTCGGCGGACCTTGAGCCCGGCACGCCCGACCCGGATCGCGCGCAGTTTGATGCGCTCAAGCAACGCCTGGCCGAAAGCTTTGAAGCCGCGCTGCGCCTGGCCAATGGCCGCGCCATTGCGCTGGACATGGACACACCCGCCGACGGCAGCGCACCGCACGAGCATGGCTTTAACGCCAAATTTGCCTGCCCGCGCTGCAGCTATTCCATCAGCGAACTCGAGCCGCGCCTGTTTTCGTTCAACTCGCCGGTGGGCGCCTGCCCGGCCTGCGATGGCCTGGGCCAGCACGACTTGTTTGACGTGGCCCGCGTGGTGGCATTCCCCAGCCTGAGCCTGGCCAGCGGCGCCATCAAGGGCTGGGACCGGCGCAACGCCTATTACTTTTCCATGCTGGAAAGCCTGGCCAAGCACTACAAGTTTGACGTGGAACAGCCCTTTGAGACGCTGCCCGAGGCGGTGCGCCAGTCCATTTTGTACGGTTCGGGCACCGAAGAAATCAAGTTCAGCTACCTGTTAGACCCGGGCTTGCCTGCGGCCGACGGCAGCACCACCAGCGGCAAAAAGCAGGGCAAAAAACACCCGTTTGAGGGCATCATTCCCAATATGCAGCGGCGCTACCAGGAGACCGAATCCACCCTGGTGCGCGAAGACCTGGCGCGCCTGCGCAGCACGCAGCCCTGTTCGGAATGCGCCGGTTCGCGCCTGCGCCGCGAGGCGCGCCACGTCAAGATTGGCGAAGGCACGCAAGCGCGCGCGATTTTTGAGATCAGCCGCAGCACGCTGCGCGAGGCCTATGCCTATTTCAGCAGCCTGACCATGCGCGGCGCCAAGGGCGAGATTGCCGCCAAGGTGGTGCGCGAGATTGGCCTGCGCCTCAAATTCTTGAACGACGTAGGCCTGAACTATCTCAGCCTGGACCGCAGCGCCGAGACGCTTTCGGGCGGCGAGAGCCAGCGCATCCGCCTGGCCAGCCAAATTGGCTCGGGCCTGACCGGCGTGATGTATGTGCTGGACGAACCCAGCATCGGCCTGCACCAGCGCGACAACGACCGGCTGATCGACACCCTGAAACACCTGCGCGACATCGGCAACAGCG
>CAMDHS010000051.1 GCA_945898115.1 Comamonas sp. lk | reverse complement strand
CGGGATGACCATGCTGGTGGTGGTATTGCCCATGCGCTGCAGGGTAGACAGGTTGCTGTCTTGTGCGAAAGCCGTGGTCGCACACAGTGCCGCCACCGCCAGAGAGAGTGATGTCAACTTGATCATTGTTTCGTGATTCCTTGTTAAGTGGAAGAAAAATTATTTCGATAAGACTTCAACAAACGGATGGGAGTGCCAAAGTCTTAATTCAATGTACTGTCCCGGACAAACCACAAGAACAGGGTTAACCCGAAAATCGAACCGAAAGAGGCCAGATTGGGCGTTCATTTTTTCAATAGAAATTGAAAAAAAATTCACGCGATTTAGCGCTAGTAATTTTCAATCTTTATTGCAAAAAAATTCACGCCGCCCCGGGCGTGGCAATGGCTTTGACACCCACCACCGTGCCAACTTTGCAGCGGGCCTTGAGGCGACCTCCGGCCCAGTCGCTGGAAAAGCCTCAGACCCGGCCAGGCAACCACTGGCCCAGTGCAAACACCGAGTTCGGTGCGCTCGGGTGTTCTAGGCTGGCTGCGGGCTTTTTCAATATTCCTTTTTTGCTGGCCTTGGGTTCTTGGACCGCGAAGCCCTTGGCGCGCTGCTCCAGCGCCAGGCTGCGCAGGCTGATGGTCTGCATGTGCGCCATCAGCGCTGTGTGCAGTTGCTCCCACAGCGCCTGCGTCATGTCGGTGGGCCCGCCGGCAGCGAGCGCCTCTTCTTCTTGCGGTGCAGAGGTGTTGCCTTCAATGGCGGTGACGATATCGGCCACCGATATGCCGTCGCCCCGAAAGCCCAGCGTGTAGCCGCCGCCGGGCCCGCGCGTGCTTTCCACCAGCCCGTGCTGGCGTAGCTTGGCAAACACCTGCTCCAGATAAGACAGAGAAATGCCGTGGCGCAGCGCCAACTCGCTTAGTGGCACCGGGCAATGGCGCTGGCGCAAGGCCAGGTCAATCATGGCGTTGATAGCAAAACGGCCCCGTGTACTCAGTCGCATAGTCATCTCCTTGAAAAACACACACATGCTTGTCAGCAACGCCGTGGCGTAGCTCAACACATTAGAAACTCGAATGTAAAAGCGTTTATTCTTCGCGTAAATTCGTATTTACAAGAATTTAACTTCGTACAAACCGAAGTGTTTGTGCGCCTCCTCATTTACAGCCCGCCTTGCCACCATGAACTTCAAACATTTGCACTATTTCTGGGTCACCGCCAAGGCCGGCGGCGTGATGCGCGCGGGCGCCCAGCTGCACACCACGCCCCAAACCCTCTCCGGGCAAATTCGCCTGCTTGAAGAAGACCTGGGTCGCAAGCTTTTCCAAAAAAGCGGCCGCACCATGGAGCTGACCGAAGCCGGTCGGCTGGCGTTGGGCTACGCCGACCAGATATTCACCTTGGGCGGCGAACTAGAAACCGCGGTGCGCCAGGCCCATGGCGGCCAGCCGGTGCTGGAGTTTCGGGTCGGGGTGGCAGACGCGGTGAACAAGTCGGTGGCCTACCGCTTGCTCGAACCTGCCCTGGGCCTAGACGTGCCGGTGCGCATGGTCGCCAGTGAGGGCAAGTTTCCCGAACTCTTGTCGCAGCTCGCGCTCAACCGGTTGGATTTGGTGATTGCCGACGAGCCGATGTCGCGGCGCATCAATGTGCGCGCCTTCAACCACCCGTTGGGGCGCAGCAACATGGCATTCTTTGCAACACCTGCGTTGGCCGCGCAGTTGCAAGGGCCGTTTCCTGAATGCCTGAGCGGCATTCCCATGCTTATCCCTGGCGCCCAGGCCTCGGTGCGCCAGCAATTGGAGGCCTGGTTCACGCGCCACAGCATTGCCCCGCGCATCGTGGGCGAGTTTGACGACGGCGCCTTGATGACCGCCTTTGGCCGCCAGGGCCGGGGGGTGTTCATGGTGCCCGGTGTGATGGAAACCGAGACAACGGCGCAGTTTGGGGTGCAGTGTGTGGGCCGTAGCGAGGAACTGATGGACGAGTTTTTTGCTGTTTCGGTAGAGCGACGCATCACCCACCCCTGTGTGGTGGCCATTACCGACGCAGCGCGCGGCCAGTTGTTTGGTTAAGTGTCGCGAAATGCACCAAAACACCTGGCAATTTCGCCGTATTCCACAAATAGCAACGCATCCGGGTGAAAATGGGACCTAATGTGCGCTCCCTTGACCCAAGGTTTTTCATGAAATTCTTACCCGCCCCCCGTCAGACCTCCTTTTTGTTGGTATTTACGCTGGCCTTGTGCCAGTACGGCGGCACCGCGCTTGCGCAGTCTGCGGGTTTGCCTCTGTGGGAAGTGGGCGGCTTTGCCGGCTCGCTGTCCGGCCCGGCCTATCCCGCATCGACCGAGCGCCTGAACCGCAACCTGGTCTTGCCCTACTTTATCTACCGGGGCGAGCGCTTCAGTGTGGACCGCGACGGCATTGACGCGCGCCTGCGCCTGTCGCCCGACTACGAGCTCGACCTGGGCGTGAGTGGCTCCTTTCCTGCCACATCCAATGACATTGCCGCGCGCCAGGGCATGCCCGACTTGGGCTCGCTGCTGGAGTTTGGCCCGCGCCTAAAAGTGAAGCTGCCCAGCCCTGGCGCCGGTCTGCGCCTAGGCTTGGACATACCGCTGCGCGAAGTGTTTGAAATCAGCGGCGGCACAAGGGGCCAGGGCTTGGTGTTTGAGCCCACGTTGGTGCTAGATGCCGCCAACGTAGGCGGCGGCTGGAGCCTGACGGCCAAGGCCGGCCTGACCTGGGGCGACCAGCAGGTCAACCAGTATTTTTATGGTGTGGAGCCGACTTACGCCACGGCGCTGCGCCCCGCTTTTGACGCCCAGTCTGGGCTGATGAGCGCGCGCGCAAGCTTGAGTGCCAGCAAAAGCCTGAGCGCTGATGTGCGGGTGTTTGGCTATGCGCGCACCGACTATTACGGCCTGAGCGCCAATACCGCCAGCCCCTTGCACCTGCAAAACAGCAGTCACTCACTTGGCCTGGGCCTGACCTGGACGCTGGGGCGCTCAGAAACCCGCGTCGGCGAGTAAGCAGGGCGCGCTTTGGCGCGCCTTTGACGGATTTCCCGCATGGCGCCTTTTTCTCCTTCCTCCCTTTTTCCCCTTTTACCTCATTTGTGTCAGCGCCTGTCGGTTGGGGGACTGGCGTGAGACGGCTCGCCCCCGATACTCGGGCGGTGCCCCCACTCCTTCCCGGCCTGCGCCCATGAGCGCCTTGCGCTCCACCTCCGCCTTTTCTGCGCGTCGTGCTGCACTGTGGCTGCGCCACCTGCGCATGCAAGGCCACCTGATGCCTGATGTGTGGCGCGGCATGTTCTGGGTGGCATTGAGCGGCGTGGCCTTTACCTTGCTCAACACCCTGGTGCGCGCTATCACGCTCACCATTGATCCGTTTGAGGCGCAGTTTTTGCGCTACCTGTTTAGCGTGGTCATCATGGTGCCGCTGCTGCTGCGCCAGGGCTGGCGCAGCTACTGGCCGGTCAATATGTCGGGCCAGTTGTGGCGCGGCGCGGTGCACACGCTTGGGCTGATGTTTTGGTTTACCGCGCTGCCGCACCTGGGGCTGGCCGACACCACAGCCATTGGCTTTACTGCGCCCATCTTCATCATGCTGGGTGCATCTTGGTTTTTGGGCGAAACCATGCGCGCTGATCGCTGGGTGGCGGCACTCTTTGGTTTTGCCGGGGTGCTGGTGGTGATTGCGCCCAAGCTCACTGGCCAGGGCGGCTGGTACCCGCTCATCATGCTGGCCTCTGCACCCATCTTTGCCGCCTCGTTTTTGATGACCAAGAGTCTTACGCGGACCGAATCGGCTGGGGCCATCGTGCTGTGGCAAGCGATTTCGGTCACAGTGCTGAGTCTGCCCATGGGCCTGATGCACTGGACTACACCTACGCCCTGGCAGTGGCTGGGTTTTTTGGCTGCGGGGCTGATGGGGGCGCTGGGCCACTACCTGCTCACGCGCGGTTTTCGGGCCACCGATATTTCGGCCACCCAGTCGCTGCGTTTTTTGGACCTGGTCTGGGCCGCGCTGATGGGTTGGCTGGTGTTTGCCGATGTGCCTAGTCACACCACTTTGCTAGGCGCCCTGGTCATTTTGGCGTCCACCGTGTGGATCGCCCGGCGCGAACACCGGCGCGAGACAGCGCCCGATATCCAGCCTGTCAACCAGCCCTGACTAAGGGCTGCTATTGATCTCCGTAGCGCGCTGGTGCCGCCCCAGCGGCACGAGGCCTTGGGCAATCAACACACCCAGGCCCACCACCGCGGCAGCCAGTGCCTGCGTCCAGTCCCAGTCGCCGCCCAGTGCAAACAGGATGAGCATCACGTAAAACGGCGTGGCGTTGATGTGCAGCGAGGACATGGCAATGCCCAGGCTGCCAATTGACATGATCCACAGCACCTGGCTGATGGCCAGGCCGCCAATGGCAAATACCGCCAAGGCACCTAGTTCTTTGAGGCCCAGCACATTCCAGTCGGGCCCGGCGCCGCCAAGCAGCGCGTTGGCCGCTGCCGCCGCGCTCGTGGCCAGGGCCGCGCCAGTGAGCGTGACCGTGGTGCGCCCCAGCGGCGTGAGCGTGGGAAACGAGGTGACCGTCATGCGCGAGCCCAGCGTGTAGAGCACGATGGAGCCAAAGCACAGCAGCGCACCCAGGCCCATGCCCAGCCCGTCGCCCGCGCCGCCCAGCGCCATGATGCCGCCGCCCAGGCTAAGCAGCACGCCCAGCACCAGCGCCAGCGTGATCTTGCGTCCGTCTAGCAGCACCTCAATGGCAATGCCCACCACCGGCATGGCCGCCGAGATGACTGCCACCGTCACCACGTTGGTGCGGGCCTGGCCGAGCACCAGCATGAACGCGCCAATGCCAATACCCAGACCGCCCACCAGCACGCCCGTACCCCAGTGCGCAGCGCGTAGCGTCTGCGTGCCTTCTATCCACCACCACAGTGGCAGCAGACACAGGGCGGCCATCACCATGCGCGCGGCTGTGAGTGGCAAGGCGGGCACCGGGCCAATGAGCAGATCGGCCGCAGGCAAGCCCAGCGCCCAGACCAGCATGGACAGCATGCACAAGAAGTTGGCAAGCGCGCGGCTATGGGGCGCGCGCAAATCAGACCCCGCCTTGCGGGTGCGTGGGGTCGATCCAGAGCACGGTTTCGGGTTTTTCTACCGGCTCGATGTCCATGTTCACCGCGATGGCCTGGCCGTCGCTGCGGCACAGCACGCATTCCAGCGCCTCGTCGGCACTGGCATTGATTTCCTGGTGCGGTACAAAGGGCGGCACATAAATAAAGTCGCCCGGTCCGGCCTCGGCGGTAAATTCCAGCGCGTTGCCCCAGCGCATGCGCGCCCGGCCTTTGATCACATAAATCACGCTCTCCAGCGGGCCGTGGTGGTGTGCGCCGGTCTTGGCGTTGGGGTGAATATGCACCGTGCCCGCCCACAGTTTTTGCGCACCCACGCGGGCAAAGTTGATGGCCGCCTTGCGGTCCATGCCCGGTGTGGAAGGCACGTTGCCGTCGAGCTGGTCGCCCGGCACCACCCGCACGCCGTCATGCTTCCAGTCGGTGGAAGCGTGGTCATGGTCGTGTGCGGTATTTGCGGGAGTGTCCATGGGGCGTTCCTCGGTTGGAGTGCGGTGTTAAGTGCGCCTGTCAGCGGATGCGCAACAGGGCTCGTTTAGAAGTGGTACTGCACTTTGCTGAAATCACTGACAGCAAACGCATAAAGAATCGTCAAATCCTCGTAGTCAACATTGTTGATCTGGTGCTGGGCGTTACCAGGAATGAACAGCATTCTTCCCGGTTCGACGGCATGCACGACACCGTCAATGGTGACGGTTCCGCGTCCTGACAGGGTGAAATAAGTTTCAGGCTGCGCATGGTGATGGGGCTCAAGCGACTCCCCCTTTCTGAGGCGAACCACACCCATGGTCATGTCGTTCTGGCATCCAGAAGCACTGCCGAGCAGCTCTTTCCATTGTGCCGTGCCGCGCTGGGCTACCTGATCGGGGGGCCAGGCAGCCCATTCAAGATCGTCGAGGTGTACAGAGGCTACTTGCATTAGGGAGCGACTTTCTCTTTGGTTTGATGGATTCATTCTAGGTGGCAGGTGTCGGACCGGCGGCGAGCCGAAGCGCGCAAACCAGACTGTGAATTGGGCGACTTCAGGGGGGTGGACGCAGACCTTGTTGCTGCGGGTTCGTGTGCTTTGGTTAGTGCACTTTCGTTTTTGCACTTTAGTTTATGCACTTTAGTTTTTGTACGCCGAGGGCCACAGGGTGGATGGTTCCGTTCGTGTCCTCCGCCCTGCGGGCTCCCCCTTTACCTCACTGCACCATCCACCCCATGGCCCTCGGCAGCCTCCATCACCGGAGCGCAATGCTTCAACACCCTGCACGCCAACCATGCTCGCAGACGCAGGACGGCATGGCGCTCAGCGCAGTGAGGTAAAGGCGCAGGCCGCAGGCCGGGGGACACGAACGGAGCTCGGTGCCATGGCGGCCTGCGTCCCGAGTGCATTCACCCCACCGTCTGGTAATACAAATTCTGCGGATGCTTGGCTTGGGCAAAAAACACCCAGCGCTCGGCGATCAGTGAAGGCGCTTGCAGCACCGACGCAAGCACCCAGGGCCACAGAGCAGCGTTCGATGACGCCCAGAGCGCCAACATCAGCGGCAGCACAAAAAGGCCTAGAGAAAAGCCCCAGCGCATATTGCGCACCACGGCCAGACTGGCGCCATGAAAAAACTCCCGGGTGTTGAAAGACCCGGCCGACATGCCCATGGACTTTTGCACCAGCTTGCGCGATTGGATGCCCGTGGCTGATTGCAGCGTGGAGATGGCACGCAAGTCCGCATTGCGGCGCAAACTAGCCCAGCGGCACAAGCCCGCCAGCAGCGTGACCTCCGTGGCCCAAGGGGAGAGCACTTGCAGTAACGCGTCTTGCTGGTTTAGCGCGGCCAGCGCACACGCCAGCATGCTGCCCGACGACAGGCCGATCAGCGTGAAATTGACCACCGTGAGCCAGTGCGCCCATTCCTGAATGAACCGCAGGCAGGCATAAATCATGGCGGTGCAGTACCACAGCAGCAGCGCACCGGCCACCACCAGCAGCGGCAAAGCCTGCGCCCAGGGGCCACTCACACCCGCCCACAAGCTCAGCCACCACGCGCCGACCAGACCTATAAAGGCCGGCAGCACAATCACCTCGCGCGACATCCACGAGGTGCGCCACATCAGCACCGCGCGCCAAGCGCGCATCTTGTGGCCCAAGTGCAAAAACGAGGCGCCCAGGCCGGCCACCAGCAGCACTTCGCCCACGGCCAGCGCCTGCAGCACAAAGGTGGCGTCCATGGCCACACCGGCCAACAGCGCCAACGCCAAAGCCACCACCAGGCCCTGCGCTGCGCCAGCCAGGGTGGTAAAAAACAGAATCGAAAAAGCGGGATGCATGGTGGGTCAATCCTGGGGGCTGGAACGAAACGCGGGAGGCGTGGCCTTGGGCGCAATAGACGCCGCTGCATGCGCCATGGGCGTGACTTGGCGTGGCAGGTACTGGTTGGCCGGGCTGGTTTCCCACTCGGGCATGAGCGAATAACCGCCGCGTTCGCGAATGGCGATGCTCACCTCCGAGTTGGGGTCTTTCACGTCGCCAAACAGGCGCGCATTGGTGGGGCAGGCTTTAACGCACGCAGGCTTGCGGTCTTCGACTGGCAGCGCTTCGTCATAAATGCGGTCCACGCACAGCGTGCACTTGGTCATCACCTGGCGCTCTTCGTCGATCTCGCGCGCGCCGTAAGGGCAGGCCCAGGCGCAGTATTTGCAGCCGATGCACTTGTCGTAGTCCACCAGCACGATGCCGTCTTCCGCGCGCTTGTAGCTCGCGCCCGTGGGGCACACCGGCACGCAGGGAGGGTCTTCGCAGTGCAGGCAGCTTTTGGGAAAGTGGATGGTGTCGGTGCCCGGAAACTCGCCGGCTTCAAAAGTTTGCACCCGGTTAAAAAACGTGCCCGTGGGGTCGGCGCCATAGGGCGCAAAGTCGGCCAGCGGCCCGGCGCTGCCCGAGGTGTTCCATTGCTTGCAAGACGTGACGCAGGCGTGGCAGCCCACGCACACGTTCAGGTCAATCACCAGCGCGAGCTGCTTGGCCAGGGTCTCGCCCTGTTCGGCGCGCACGCGTTTGGGTGGTGCCGCAGCAGGCAGGGGCGCGGGCATCTTGGCGCGCGCGCTGGGGCTAACTTCCACCAGGTTGGATTGCAGCAAATCTTTTAGCCACTGGATCATGATTTTTTCCCTCCGGCCTTGGTGTTTTTGCCCGCAAAGTAAGTCAGCACCTGCGCCGCCTTGCCCAGCACGCCGGGCACGGTCGGCATGCTGGCGATTTGCGGAAATGTCTCTTGCGGCTCTTCGGGTTCGGCCGGTCTGATGCGCACGCGCACGTCGTACCAGCCGGCCTGGCCGGTGATGGGGTCGGAGTTGCTGATGCGCCCGCTGGCCGTGCCTTGCATGGGCAATTCCTCAGAGATCAGGTGGTTGAGCAAAAAGCCCTTGCGCGCTTCGTCTGCGCCGGGGGCAAGTTGCCAGGCGCCGTCGGCCTTGCCAATGGCGTTCCAGGTCCAGACCGTGCCGGGCTCTACCGCTTCGCTGTAGCGCAGCATGCAGCGCACCTGGCCCCATTGGCTTTCGACCCAGGCCCAGCCACCGTCGGCAATGCCTGCGGCCTGCGCGGTGCGCGGATTGACGTGCAGGTAGTTGTGGCTGTGGATCTGGCGCAGCCAGGCGTTTTGCGAGTCCCACGAGTGGTACATCGCCATGGGCCGCTGGGTAATGGCATTGAGCGGATAGGCCGCCAGGTCCGTGGCGTCTTCTTCAAGGGGTGCGTACCAAAAGGGCAGCGGGTCAAAGTAAGTTTCGATGCGCTCGCGCAGGTGCTCGGGCGGGTGGCGGCCCTCAGACTTGCCTTGGGCGGCCAAGCGAAAGGCTTGCAGCGTGTCGGAGTAAATGGCGAGCTGCACCGGGTCGTTCTTTTGGCGCCAGCCTTTTTCTTTGGCAAAGTCCAGGTATTCCCGGTTCCAGTTGCGCATGTAGTGCATGGTCTCGGGCATGTGGTACTGGAACACGCAGTCGTTCTTCTCGTAGGCTTCCCACTGCTTGGGGTTGGGCTCGCCGCGCAGATGTTCGTCACCATTTTTGCCGCGCCAGCCCATCAAAAAGCCAATGCCGGGCTGGGGCTGAAAGTTCACCACAAAGTCCGGGTAGCCGGTGAACTTGCGCCCACCCTCAGCCGTGGTGAAGGCCGGGAATTTGAGGCGTCCTGCCAATTCAATCAACACTCCCTGGAAAGGCCGGCATTCACCCAGGGGCTTGACCACCGGAATGCGCACCGAGTCCACCGGGCCGTCAAATTCGGAAATCGGGCGGTCCAGCATGCCCATCACGTCGTGGCGTTCCAGGTAGGTCGTATCGGGCAGCACCAGATCGGCAAAGGCCACGGTCTCGCTTTGGAAGGCGTCGCACACCACCAAAAACGGAATGACGTGCTCGCCTTTCTCGTCCTTGCGGTTGAGCATTTCGCGCACGCCCATGGTGTTCATGGAACTGTTCCAGGCCATATTGGCCATAAAGATCATCAGCGTGTCGATGCGATACGGGTCACCCTTGGCCGCGTTGGTAATCACGTTGTGCATCATGCCGTGGGCGGACAGCGGATGCTCCCACGAGAAGGCGTGGTCAATGCGAATCGGCGTGCCGTCGGGGTTGATAGCCAGCTCGTCCGGGTGGGCGGGGAAGCCCAGCGGCGCGGCGTTGAGCGGCGTGTTGGGCTGGATCATTTCAGGCGAATTGAAGGCCCGGTAATTGGGCACGATGTGGCGCGGGTAGGGCGCCTTGTGGCGAAAGCCGCCGGGTGCGTCAATGGTGCCCAGCACGCTCATCAACACCGCCAGCGCACGCACGGTTTGAAAGCCGTTGGAGTGCGCCGCCAAGCCGCGCATGGCATGAAAAGCCAAAGGCCGCGCCTGCGTGGTTGGGTGCACTTTGCCCCAGGCATCAGTCCAGGGGATGGGCAACTCAAATGCCTGCGTGAGTGCCGCGTCGCCCATCTCGTGGGCGAGTTTGACGATGCGCGCGGCGTCGATGCCGGTAATGGCCGCTGCCCATTCGGGCGTGCAACTGGCCACGCGGTCGCGCAGCAACTGAAAAGCGGGTGTCACGCGCGTGCCGTCGGCCAGGGTGAAGAAGCCCTCGGGCGGGGCTTCGAGCGCGGGGTCGCAGCCGTCGGCGATGCCTTCGGGATAGGCGTTCAACACCGTGCCGCTGGTCTTGTCAAAAATCAGCTTGTTGTGCGGATTGCGGCCATCACCCGGCGGGCCTTTTTCGGGGTTTGCGTCAAAGGCAAACAGGCCTTCGCGCGCACCCTCGTCCAACACCACCAGTTGGGGTGCATTGGTAAAGCGTTTCAAGAAGGCGTGGTCAAGCTGGTCGGTTTTGATCAGCACGTGCAGCAACGCCATCAACAGCGCACCGTCGGTGCCGGGCTTGATGGGAATCCACTCGTCGGCAATGGCCGAGTAACCGGTGCGAATCGGGTTGATCGAGATAAAGCGCCCGCCGCTGCGCTTGAACTTGGACAGCGCAATCTTCATCGGGTTACTGTGGTGGTCCTCCGCCGTGCCGAGCATCACAAACACCTTGGAGCGGTCCAGGTCGGGGCCGCCAAATTCCCAGAAGCTGCCGCCCACGGTGTAGATCATGCCCGCCGCCATATTGACCGAGCAAACGCCGCCGTGCGCCGCGTAGTTGGGCGTGCCGAACTGGCGGGCAAACAAGCCCGTCAAAGCCTGCATCTGGTCGCGCCCGGTAAAAAGTGCACAGTTCTTGGGGTCGGTAGAGCGGATTTTTTGCAGGCGCTCGGTCAAGATCTCGTAGGCTTTTTCCCAGCTGATGGCTTCAAACTCAGACGCACCCCGTTCGCTGCCGGGTTTGCGCAACAAGGGCTGCGTGAGCCGCGCGGGCGAGATCTGTTTCATGATGCCCGAGGCGCCCTTGGCGCAGATCACGCCTTTATTGAGCGGGTGGTTTGGGTTGCCGTCGATGTAGCGCACCTCGGGGCCGTTCTCGCCCTCACGCAAATGCACGCGGATGCCGCAGCGGCAGGCGCACATATAGCAAGTGGTGCACTTGATGGTGGTCTCGGCCGTGGGCGTGGGCGCCTTGAGCGGCTGGTGCACTGGCTCGGAAGATAGAAATTTGAACACGTGGGAATCCTTGGTTCAGAGGAAGTTCAGGCCGGGCTTAATGACTGGCCGCCGCGCGCGCACTCAGCACCGCCAGCGCCACCGAGGACAGGCGCGACTGCAGGCTGTCGGCGCGTGAGGTCAACACAATCGGCACGGTCGCGCCTAGCACCAGCCCGGCGCAGTCGCCCCCGCCGATGTAGTTGAAACTTTTGTAAAGCATGTTGCCGGCGTTCAGGTCGGGCACCACCAGCAGGTCGGCATCACCCGCCACTTGCGAGTCGATTTTTTTGATGCGCGCGGCCTCGGCCGATATCGCGTTGTCAAAGCCCAGCGGCCCTTCCACAATCGCGCCCAGCCAAGCGCCTGCCTGGGCCATGGCTACCAAGTCGCGCGCGTCCAGCGTGGCGGGAATGGCGGGGTTCACGGTTTCTACCGCAGTCACGATGCCCACCTTGGGCTGCGCAATGCCCAGCGTTTGCAACAGCGCCACCGCGTTGCCCAAAATGTCTTTTTTGGTTTTCAGGTCGGGCGCGATATTGACCACACAGTCGGCCAGCGCCAGCAGCTTGGGGTAGCGCGGCAGGTCAAACACAAAGGCGTGGCTGATGCGTGCCGTGCCACGCAGGCCGGTGGCCTTGTTGACCACGGCGCTCATCAGCTCGTCGGTGTGCAGCGAGCCTTTCATCAGCGCGCTGACCGCGCCGCTGCGTGCCAAGGTGGTGGCGCGCAGGGCGGCGTCTGGTGCGTGGGCGCCGGTGTCTACCACTTCAAAGCGGCGCACATCCACACCGGCTTGGCCCGCGGCTTGGGCAATCAGGTCGGCGGGGCCAATCAGCACCGGGCGCGCCATGCCGCTGTCCAGAATGCGCGCGGCCGCGTCCATGGCCAGTGCGTCGCAGGGGTAGACCATGGCCAGCGCGCCGGGCGTGCTGCCGGCGCGCGCAATTGCTTGCGCCACCAGACGGTCCAAACGGGGATGGCTGGCCGGGGTCGTGGCGGTCGCGCTCATGGGCGGGACGGCGGGCGCGGGGCGTAGACGTAGTCCTTGTATTTGTCCAAAAAGCGCACCGGTTTGGACAGCGCGTCGCGGCGGAAGGGGTCGCCGAGTTCGCGGGTGCACATGATCTCGATGACGCAGGTTTTGCCTTCGTTCATCTGCATGTCGATGGCGCGCTTGAAGGCCGGGCCTACGTCTTCCAACTTGTCCACCACGATGCCTTCGGCACCCATGGCAATGGCGATACCGGCAAAGCTTTCGCTTTCCAACTCGCCCGCCACAAAGCGGCGGTTGTAGAAGTCCACCTGGTTTTTCTTCTCGGCGCCCCATTGGCGGTTGTGGAAGACCACGGCGGTGACCGGAATGTCGTGGCGCACGGCGGTCATGAGTTCAGACATGCTCATGCCCCAGGCGCCGTCACCGGCGTAGGCCACGGCCGGGCGGTCCATGGCGGCGGCCTTGGCGCCAATCATGGTGGGCAGCGAATAGCCGCAGTTGCCAAAGCTCATGGGCGCAAAGAAGCTGCGGGGCTCGTCAAAGCGCAGGTAGCTGTTGGCCACGGCGTTGATGTTGCCGATGTCGGTGGACACCATCACGCGCTTGGGCATGGCTTTTTCCAGCTCGCGCAGCACCTGGCGGGGGTGCAGGTAGGTGCCGCCGGTGGGTGTGCGTTCGCCGTTGGCTTCGTCGATCATGTCCAGGCTGTACGGGTCACGCTCGTGGGTCCAAGCGTCGAGTTCTTTTTCCCAGGCGTCTTTTTCGGCCTTGACGGTGGCGGCGCGTTCGGCCTTGTTGGCGTCACAGGCCAGGGTGCGGTCGGCCAGGCGCTTGAGCAGTTCTTTGGCCACAGCCTTGGCGTCGCCATGGATGCCCACGGTGATTTTTTTGACCAGCCCGAGGTTGGTGTGGTCGGCTTCGACCTGGATGATCTTGGCGTCTTTGGGCCAGTAGTCCATGCCGTGCTGGGGCAGCGTGCCAAACGGGCCCATGCGCGAACCCAGGGCAATCACCACGTCGGCTTGCGCCATCAGCTTCATGGCGGCTTTGGAGCCTTGGTAACCCAAGGGGCCGGCCCACAGCGGGTGGCTGGCGGGGAAGGAGTCGTTACGCAAGTAGCCGTTGGCCACCGGCGAGCCCAGGCGTTCGGCCAGGGCAATGCACTCGGGCACCGCGTCGCCCATCACCACGCCACCACCGGACAAGATGATGGGGAACTTGGCGTTGGCCAGCAGTTCCACGGCCGCAGCCAGGCTGTTTTCGCCGCCCGAACCGCGCTCCACGCGCATGGGCTTGGGGATTTCGCACATGATTTCGCCATAGAAATGGTCGCGCGGAATGTTGAGCTGCGTGGGCGCCATCTCGGACATGGCGCGGTCAAAGCAGCGACCGGTGTATTCGGCCATGCGCTTGGGGTTGTTCACGTGGCCCTGGTACTTGGTGAACTCTTGGAACATGGGCAGCTGGTTGGCTTCTTGGAACCCGCCCAGGCCCATGCCCATGGTGCCGGTCTCGGGCGTGATCATCACCACCGGGCTGTGCGCCCAATAGGCTGCGGCAATGGCGGTCACGCAGTTGCTGATACCGGGGCCGTTTTGGCCAATCACCACGCCGTGGCGACCCGACACGCGGGCATAGCCATCGGCCATGTGGGCGCCACCCTGCTCATGCACCACGGGCACCAGGCGGATGCCGGCGGGGGCAAAAATGTCCATCGCGTCCATAAAGGCCGAACCCATGATGCCGAAGATGTCGGTCACGCCATTGGCGACCAGGGTCTCGACAAAAGCCTCGGAAGGCGTCATTTTTTGCACGCCGCTCACAACAGTGCGGGTGTCTTTGGGGGCTTGGCTCATGGTCGAGGTCTCCTGAAAGTAAAA
>CAMDHS010000050.1 GCA_945898115.1 Comamonas sp. lk | reverse complement strand
TGGAACATGGACGGGGGCTGGGCGGCGCAGTAATTTGTGCCTTCGGACCCCTTGCCAGCGGCCTGCACCGGACCGCGCATGTCCCCATCCGTCTCCACCTTGGCCAGCAAGCACCTCGCAGCAGCGCTGCTGGCTGCTGCCCTGGGCCTGCCGCTTCTGTGGAGCCTGGCCGCAGCGGTGCTGGCCGGGCTGGACGCAGCGGCCTGGGTCGCGCTGGCTGCGCACCCACAAACCGCCTCTGCACTGTGGCTGAGTCTTTACACCGGTTTAGCGGCGAGTGCCCTGGCTCTGGCCGGCACGGCGCTGCTGCTGGCGCACAGCTTCGGCATGCCGCGCTGGACGCGGCTGCTGGGCCGCCTGCCGGCCATGCTGGCGCTGCCGCACGCGGCTTTTGCCATCGGGCTGCTGTTGCTGATCGCCCCCTCGGGCTGGCTGGTGCGCCTGGGAGTGGCGCTGGTGACCCCCTTGAAAGCATGGCTGGGCTTGGGGCTGGCGCTAGACGCTCCCCCGGCCTGGCAAAGCACGCAAGACCCCTGGGGCCTGGGGTTGATTGCGGTGCTAGCACTCAAGGAAATCCCGTTTTTGCTGTGGGCGGCGGCTGCCCAGCTGCAACGCCCGGATGTGGCGCGCCGCCTGACGCTGGAACTGCGCCTGGCGCAAACCCTGGGCTATAGCGCGCGCAGCGCCTGGTGGCGCGTGGCCTGGCCGCAGTTGCTGGCACGCCTACTAGCGCCCGTGCTGGCGGTGCTGGTCTACAGCCTGACGGTGGTGGACGTGGCGCTGCTGGCCGGCCCGAGCACACCGCCCACGCTGGCGGTGCTGGCCTGGCAATGGCTGCAAGACGCCGACCCGGAGCGCAATGCCATGGGCGCGGCGGCGGCCTGGCTGCTGGCAGCTGTGGTGGCCGCGCTGGCGCTGGCCGCTCTACTGGCGCAGCACTACGGGCGCGGCTGGGCGGTGGCCCGTTGGACACGCGGCATTGCGATTGCCAAAGAAGTCAAAGCGCAGCCAGAGACTGCGGAAATTGGAAACACGGGCACAGAGTTCACGAACCCCTGCGCTGGCATGGTTCGCAGCACGTCTCCGAGCCACCCCACCGCCCAGGGGCTGGGGCGTAGAGTTGGCTCCTGGGGCGCGGGCGCTTTGTCTCTCGCTTACGCCGCCGTAGCCGCAGCGCTGGTCCTGGGCAGCGTGATCGGTGTTTGGCCTTTTCCTGATATGTGGCCGCAGGCCTGGACCTGGCAGGCCTGGCACGCCGTGGCTGACAGCGCCCCCGTGGTCTGGACGACGCTGGGCCTGGCCCTGGCCAGCAGCGCGGCCGCCGTGCTCTGGGCCGTGGCCTGGCTGGAATGCGCACCGCCCGCTTGGCAGCGGCGCCTGCAGGGTCTGCTGTATTTGCCGCTCGTGCTGCCATCGGTGCTGTGGGCCCTGGGTTTGCACCGGCTGGCACTGGCCTGGGGGATTGACGGCAACATAAAAGGGCTGTGGCTGGCGCACACTTTGTGCGCGTTGCCCTATGTGCTGCTGAGTTTGCAAGGGCCTTATGGCGGCTTTGACGCGCGGCTGCAGGCCGTGGCTGCCAGCCTGGGGCGCACGCGCTGGGCTTTTGTCTGGCGCATCAAATGGCCTCTGCTGCGCGCGGCCCTGGCAGCCAGTTTTGCGGTGGGTTTTGCAGTCAGCGTGGCGCAGTACCTGCCCACCTTATACGTGGGCGCCGGGCGCTTTGCCACCGCCACGACCGAGGCCGTGGCGCTGGCGGCTGGCGGCCAGCGTTCGCTGATGGCGGCGTTTGCAGCGCTGCAGTGGCTGCTGCCCGCGCTGGTGTTTGGCCTGGCGGCCTGGGCAGGACGCGCGCGCCGGTTTGCACCACACGCCGGTGCCGCGCCGCCTGACGCTACTGCAGGCGAAAAACTGTCACACACCGTGCAGTAGCATCAGCGCGCCCATGGCCTCCCCATCCACCCCGACCCTGCTGCAAATCCGCCTGCACCGCCTGCGCACGCCCACCCGCGTGCTGCTGCACGACCTGGCGCTGGATGTGCCCGCCGGTGCTGTGCACACGGTGATGGGCGCCAGCGGCGCGGGCAAATCGAGCCTGCTGGCCGCCGTATGCGGCACCTTGGACGAGGGCCTGCAGTTTGATGGCACGGTGCATCTCAAGGGCCAGCGCATCGACACCCTGCCCACGCACCAGCGCCACGTGGGTTTGCTGCTGCAAGAAGACCTGCTGTTCGCGCACCTGAGCGTGCTGGAAAACCTGCTGTTTGCCGTGCCCGCAGGCCCGCAGGCGGCGCGCCGCACGCAGGCGCTGGCAGCGCTGGCCGAGGTGGAACTGCAAGACTATGCCAAGGCCAACCCGGCCACACTCTCGGGCGGCCAGCGCGCACGGGTGGCACTGGCGCGCGCGCTCTTGGCCCAGCCGCTGGCGATGATGCTTGACGAGCCCTTTGCCAAGCTTGATGCGCCGCTGCGCCAGCGCATGCGCGAGCTGCTGTTTGGCGCGGTGGCAGCACGCGGCATTGCCGCTGTGTTGGTGACGCACGACGCGGCCGATGTGGCCGATGCCCAGCGGCTGACAAAGCTGCCCTAAAGCGCACCCCCCAAGCGCCGACAATCGCCCCATGCTCGACCGCTTTGCCCTGCGCCTGATCCAACCCGCCGTGCGCCTGCTGGCGCGCCCCATGGCCGCAGTCGGCGTGCGCGCCAACACCCTGACCTGGACCGGCTTTGCCATTGGTCTGCTGGCTGCCCTGCTCATCACGCAAGCAGCCTTTGGTGCGGCGCTTCTGGCCATCGCCGCCTCGCGCTTGTGCGACGCGCTCGACGGCGCCGTGGCACGACACAGCCAGCCCACCGACCTGGGTGGCTTTTTGGACATTACGTTGGACTTTGTTTTTTACGCGAGCATTCCGCTGGCTTTTGCCTTTGCCGACCCGGCGCGCAACGCGCTGGCCCGCGCGGTGGTGCTGGCGGCCTTTGTGGGCACGGCCAGCAGTTTTTTGGCTTTTGCGGCGCTGGCGGCCAAGCGCGGCTTGCACAACGTGGATTACCCGGACAAGTCGTTTTACTTTTTGGGTGGCCTGACCGAGGGCACCGAGACACTTGCTTTTTTTGCGGCTGCCTGCCTGTGGCCGGACTACTTTGCGCCGTTGGCCTATGGTTTTGCCGGCTTGTGTGCTTTGACGCTGGTGTCCCGGCTGGTGTGGGGTATGCGCGCTTTTGGCGCCACCTTGGAGCCGCATGCGGGCGAGGCACGCCATGACTGAGGCATCTTCTCCCACACCCGCGCCCAGTCCTGCCGCACCGCGCGCGCAACGCAGGCCACGCGGCCGCTGGACGCCCGGCTGGCGCGTGGGCTTGCTACTGGCCTTGGCAGCGGCCGTGGCCTTGTGGGGGCTGCTGGGCCCAGACGAGGCCAGCGGCCTGGCCCTGCTCAAGAAGCAGCATACGTTCTTACTGGCCTGGTACCACGACGCTCCGTGGCAGCTACGGGCTGGATTTTTTTCCCTTTACGTCTTGCTGGCCACGCTGTCGATGCCCGGAATTTCGGTGCTGACCGTGGCCGCAGGCGCGGTATTTGGGCTGGGCTGGGGCGTGCTCCTGGTGTCTTTTGCGTCCAGCCTGGGCGCGACGCTGTCGTTCTGGCTGGCGCGCTACCTGCTGGGCGACTCGCTTCGTGCGCGCATGGGGCCGCGCGTGCTGGCGGTGCGCACCCACGTGGAGCGCGAAGGCGCGTTCTACTTGCTCAGTTTGCGGCTGATGCCAGTCGTTCCTTTTGGCGTGATCAACCTTCTGATGGGCCTGACCGCTATGCGCACCCGTACTTTTTACGCAGTCAGCCAAATCGGCATGCTGGCCAGCACCGTGGTGTTTGTAAGCGCGGGCCAGCAACTCGGTAGCATTCAAAACGCCAGCGAAGCGCTCAAGCCCGACATGCTGGGCGCCTTGCTGGGCCTGGGCCTCTTGGTGGCGTTCTTGCCAAAAATCGCAAAGCGGGTGCTGGAACGCTTGCGCCAGCGCAAGCTGCTCGCGCCCTGGCGCAGCCAGCGGCCCCAACAGTTTGACACCAACCTGGTGGTGATTGGCGCAGGTGCCGGTGGCCTGGTGTCGGCCTATATTGCCGCTGCGGCGCAGGCCAAAGTTACGCTGGTGGAGGCCAGAGCCTTAGGCGGCGACTGCCTGCATTACGGCTGCGTGCCCAGCAAAGCCCTGATCCAAAGCGCCAAGGTGGCGCACCAAGTGCGCACTGCGGCGCAGTTTGGGGTACAGGTGAGCGCCCAGGTTCCGCAGGCGCTGGACTGGCCCGCCCTGATGGCGCGCATTGCCCAGGTGATCGCCAGCATTGCGCCGCACGACAGCACCGAGCGCTATACCGCGCTGGGCGCAGACGTGCTGCAAGGCCACGCCAAAATCGTCAATCCCTGGACGGTGGACGTAACCCGGCCCGACCACAGCGTGCAGCGCATTCGCACCCGCAGCATCGTGATTGCCGCAGGCGCGCAGCCGGTCGTGCCCGACCTGCCCGGGCTGCACGAGGTGGGCTTTGCCACCAGCGACACGCTCTGGGCGCAACTCGCGCAGTGCAGCGCCCTGCCCCGGCGCATCGCGGTGCTGGGCGGCGGCGCAGTAGGCTGCGAGTTGGGCCAGGCCTTTGCCCGCCTGGGCGCCGACGTCACCCTCATAGAAGCCGGGTCGCGGCTGTTGGCGCGTGAGGACGGGGATGTCTCGGCCCTGGTGCAAACGTCCTTGGAGACCGATGGCGCGCGCGTGCTGTGTGCGCACACGGCGCTGCGCTGCGACGGTAAGGGCTTGGACAAAACCATCACTGTGCGCAACGTGGCCACCGGGCTTGAGCAGACACTGGCCTTTGACCTGCTGATTTGCGCCGTGGGCCGAAGCGCGCGCTTGAGCGGCTACGGCCTAGAAGAGCTGGGCATCTCTGCCGAGCGCACCGTACCGACCAACGCCTATTTGCAAACCGTGTTTCCCAGCATCTACGCCGCAGGCGACGTGGCCGGGCCCTACCAGCTCACCCACGCCGCCGCGCACCAGGCTTGGTACGCCACGGTCAATGCCCTGTTTGGCGACTTCAAGCGCTTTGCCGCCGACTACCGCCACCTACCGGCCACCACCTTCGTCGCCCCGGAAGTGGCCCGATTGGGCCTGAACGAACAAGAGGCGCAGGCCCAAGGCGTGCGCTATGAACTGACCCGCTTTGACCTGGCCGACCTGGACCGCGCCCTGACCGACGCCGGCAGCGCGCCGCCCACCGGCTTTGTCAAAGTGCTCACCGTGCCTGGTAAAGATCGCATTTTGGGCGCCACCATCGTCGCCCCGCAGGCCGGGGACATGTTGGCCGAATACGTGCTGGCGATGCGCCATCGCCTGGGCCTGAAAGCTATTTTGGCTACGGTGCACGCTTATCCGACCTTTGCCGAGGCCAACAAATACGCGGCAGGGGCCTGGCAGCGGGCGCATGCGCCCAAGCGCTTGTTGGCGTGGGCGCGGGGGTTTCATGCCTGGCGGCGGGGCTGAGGGTTAGTCGAGGAAAGTAGCGCATAAGATCGCACATCAAAGTTAGAACCAATACGAATATCAAAACTAAATCGTTCCACAATGCCCCAATCATCCCCCGCCATCACCATCACCCCCCACGACCTGGGCCTGCTGATGCTGGTGGTGCTGGTCTGGGGCATGAACTTTGCGGCCATCAAGATTGGCGTGGCCGGGATGCCGCCGCTATTGCTGGGGGCGCTGCGCTTTTCGCTGGCGGCGTTTCCGGCCGTGCTGCTGTTCAAGGCGCCCAAGGTGCCTCTGCGCTGGTATGTGCTCTACGGCATGACGATTTCTGTCGGGCAATTTGCGTTTTTGTTCTCCGCCATCCATGTGGGCATGCCTTCGGGCCTGGCTTCGCTGGTCTTGCAATCGCAGGCTTTTTTCACCATGGTGTTTGCCGCGTTTTGGCTCAAAGAGCGCTGGCAGATCAACCAGGTGGCCGGGTTGGTGCTGGCGGGCGCGGGCTTGGTGCTCATTGGCAACGCCCATGGTGTGAGCATGCCCCTGGGTGGCTTTGCCCTGACGCTTGCCGCAGCTGTGATGTGGGCCGGGGGCAATATCGTCACCCGCAATCTGGGGCGCTTTGGGCCTATGAACCAGCAGGCTTTTGTGGTGTGGGCCAGTTTGGTACCGCCGCTGCCGTTTATTCTGCTCTCGTACTGGGTTGAAGGGCCGCAGGCCATGGCCGATGCGATCTTTCATTTTCAGTGGTCTTCGCTGGCTGCGCTGGTGTATCTTTCCTGGGGTGCCACGCTCTTTGGTTATGGGGTGTGGACGCGCATGCTTTCGCGCTATCCCGCCAACCGCGTGGCGCCGTTTAGCCTGTTGGTGCCGCTGGTGGGCCTGAGCACCGGCTGGCTGGTGTTTGGCGAAGCCCTGCAAGCGGTTCATTTGGTTGGCGGCGCATTGCTGATGGCGGGTTTGCTGCTGAACTTGTTTGGCGCGCGCCTTCTGGTGCGCAAGACGGGGCTGGCCGTGCCCTGACTGTTTTTGGAGATGCTTGTATGGTTGAAGATGAACGTTGTTGTGGTACGGGCACCTGCCTGATCAATGCCCAGGGCTTTTGCTGGTGCGGCCAGCAGTGGGACGGCCAAACCATGTGCCGCCCAGGCAGCGGGGCCCATGTAGCGCAGGCAGAGGCAGACACCTCGTCCAAGGCTGCAGGCACGCCAGACGCTGATTGAGGGTTTGCGCATTCGCCCATTCCGGGCTTCTGTGATGTGCCGGTCCGTTTGCACCGGGGCGCTTGACCAGGGCCGTGTTCCAATGGCCCGATGCAGTTATTCCTTTGCAAGCGATGAACCCCGACGCGCAGTCTCTGTGGCGCCTTCCCCAATGGGCTTTTGCGGTGCTGCTGGCCGTGTTGGGCATGCTCGGGCCGTTTTCGATTGACACCTATTTGCCGGCGTTTTCTGGTATTGCTGCGTCCTTGGGCGCCACGCCGCTGCAAATGCAGCAAACGCTGTCGGCCTATTTGTTTGGTTTTGCCTTTATGGCGCTGTTCCACGGTGCCATTTCTGACAGCTTTGGCCGCCGCCCGGTTGTTTTATGGGGCCTGGCGGTGTTTACCTTGGCCTCGGCGGGCTGCGCGTTGTCGCAAAGCATTGGACAGCTGATTTTCTTTCGCGGCCTCCAAGGACTGTCCACCGGCGCGGGCATTGTGATTGCGCGCGCAGTGGTGCGCGACATGTACGCGCCGCACCAAGCGCAAAAGGTGATGAGCCAAATCACCATTTACTTTGGCATTGCCCCAGCGATTGCGCCGCTGATGGGCGGCTGGTTGCTGGTTCATAGCAGCTGGCACGCGATTTTCTGGTTCTTGACGGGCGTGGGCGTGGTCTTGTGGCTGGCCAACTACCGGCTGCTGCCCGAGACGCTGCACCTGAGCCAGCGCCAGCGCTTTCATCCCCGCAATTTGTTGGCGGGCTATTGGCAGTTGGGCGCGGACCCGCGCTTTTTGCTTTTGGCGCTGGCCAGCGGTGTGCCGTTTAACGGCGTGTTCTTGTATGTGCTGAGCGCGCCGGTGTTTTTGGGCGAGCACCTGCATTTGCTGCCGCAGCAGTTTTTCTGGTTTTTTTTAGTGGTGATCGTCGGCATCATGGCAGGAGCCTGGGTGAGTGGCCGGGTAGCAGGTCAGCGCCCGCCCAAGCGGCAGATTCGCGACGGCTTTGTCATCATGCTTTGCGTCGGCGTACTCAACTTGCTGGCCAACATCTTGTTCACTGCCCATGTGGCCTGGGCCTTATTGCCCTTGGCGGTGTTTGCCTTTGGCTGGTCCATGATGGTGCCGGTGGTGACCTTGCTGGTGTTGGACTTGCACCCTGAGCGCAGGGGTATGGCCTCGTCCTTGCAGATGTTTATTGGCTCCGTGGCCAATGGCATTGTGGCGGGCTTGGTGTCACCCTGGGTTATGCATTCCACCGTGGCGCTGGCCGGTGCCTCGCTGTGCATGATGGGCGTGGGGCTGGGTGCCTGGATGTTCTTGCGCCGGCGCTGGCCGCAGGTCGGCAAGGAGGTGCTGCAGCCCTAGCTGCACGCCAGCGCTTGCACAGACCGAGAACAGACCTTCGTCAGGTGCGAAGCTGCGCTGCCACCAGGGCTGGCGCAGGACTGGCGTCAAACGGCGCTGGCTTGGCGCAAGTGCGCTGGCAGATGTGGGTAAAGCCTTTTTCGTCTTTCGCCAGGTAGCGCAAGGCTATCGGCTTGGGTACGGATACGAGGCGCACTGGCGCGTTTACGATGCGCAATTGAATGCCCATAATTAACTCCCTAAACTTTATTGGTATAAGTTTTGGATATTAATTCAAAAGGCGCCTGCAAAGGGTCTGCGGATGCACTGCGGCTAAAAAAATGTTTTATTCATTGGAGTTCAACGCCACCTGGCCCGGGTGGCGTGGTGTTGCGGCATACCCCGCAGCGTGGCTTACAGGTCGAAGGAAGGCCGCAGGGCGCTGCGCGGCACATAGCGCCATCGACCCACCAGGGTGGCCATCAGTGCTGCTGCCGCACCCGCCAGCAGCACCTGATGCCAGGACGTCTGCCAAGCGCCGTCAAAAGCACCAAACATGCTGGCCTTGAGGCCATGCACCACCCAGGTAATGGGCAGCCAGGGGCTCATGCTGGCAAAAAAAGTGCCACTCAGTTCCACCGGCAGCACCCCGCCCGAGGACGATAGCTGCACCGCAAGAAACAACATGGCCAGCGCCTTGCCAGCGTCACCCAAGAGCCGGGTCAGGGCGCAGACGATGAGCAAAAAGGTCAGGCCGGCGCTGACTACGGTGCACGCCAAGGCCGCCGGTTGCACCACTTTGATGTACAGCACGTAAAACACTGTCACCAGCACCAAGGCAGCTTGCAGCAGCACCACAGCGGCGGGCAGGGCGAGTTTGCCAATTAGCCGGGCCAGGGGGCTGAACTGCCGTGCTGCGGTGGGCAGCAAGCGCAGATTGACCAAAAAGGCGGCAATGCCAGCGCCTAGCCACAGTGCCGCTGGAATGATGTTGGCGGCAAAACCGCTGCCGCTGTTTTGCACGCTGGCTTCAATTTCTAGCGCTGGTTGTACCGAATTGGCCAAGCCGCGTGCGCTGCCCTGGGGAGCGTCCAGGGGCGCTGGCAGCGCATTGACCAGCAAACTGGTGCCATCTAGGAGCGCGCGACTGGCGCCGCTGACTTTGTCATTGGCCTGGGCAAGGGTGGCACTGGCGCGCGCTAGGTCGCTGGCGCCTTCGGTCAGGTTGTCGATCTGGCTGTCTTCGGGGAGTTTTCCCACCATGGTGCGCAGCGCACCGTTCATGGCGCGCACGCCGCCGGTGAGCGTGCCTACACCGGCGCTGAGTTGGGCTGCGCCTTCGTTGAGTTTTTGCTGGCCGTCGCCCGCGCTGTGCAGACCGCTGCCCAACTGGTACAGGCCCAGCGCCAATTGGGTCACGTTGTCGCGCACCGCAGGACGCACCAGCAGGCTGCTGTCGGCCTCTTGTTTGAATGCCGCCACCCCGGCATTGAGCGCCTGGCTTCCTTCTTGCAGGTTTTGCATGGCTTGGTGCAAATCCTGGTGGCCTGCTGCAAGCGCCTCGGCGCCGGTGTTCAGGGCGGTGAGCTCGGAGTTGCGCGGGCGTTTGGCCTCTAGCGTGCGCAAGCCCGTACCCATCTGGTGCACACCGGCGCCGAGTTGCGCCACGCCATCGCTCAGGCGCGCGGCGCTGCTGCTCAGCGATTTGGCGCCGATGGCGGCCTTGGACGTGCCGCTGCCGAGTTCGTCGGCTGCGGTGTGCAGTTGCGAGGCAGCCTGGCGCAGCCGCTCCACACTGTCCTTGGAGCCTGCGGCGTTAAGCAGGACCAGACTCCAGCGCTGTTCATTGAGGCTCTCGTTGACCTTGTGCTCGAGTTCGGCGGCAAACAGTTGCGCAATGCGCGCGCCCTCAAAGCTATTGCCCTCGGACGCATACACCACCAGCTTGCCCGCGCCGGGCTCGGCGCCGGGCACGGCGTTGGAGCTGAAGTCGGGCGGAATGATGAGCGCAAAGGCCAGCGCGCCGTGGCGCACTTGTTGGCGCGCACCGTCGGCATCGTCCATGCGCTGGTAGCCAAAGCGGGCAGTGCGTTCGAGCTGGGCTACCAGTTCCTGGCCCATGTTGACGGTTTGTTCGCGGTAGACCACGCCCCGGTCCAGGTTGACCAGGCCCACTTGCAGCGCGCCGCTGTTGGCGCCGGGGTCCCAAACACTGGAGAGGTAAATCACCACGTACAGCGCCGGAATCAGCGCCACCGCCAGCACCGCTAGCCAGGTTTTTGCGCTGCCTACAAAGTAGGGCGCCTCCAAGCGCAGCAACAGGCGGCTTTGGCGCAGCAGCGCGCGAAGTGGACTCGGTTTGCGGCGCGGCATGCCCGCAGATTTCACCAGCGCACACCCAAGCGCAAAAACACCTTGCTCAGTACAAAAAGTGGCCCAACCCAGAGGTACTGTACGTCCTCAAAAAACGAGGGTTTTTTGCCCTCAATGCGGTGACCGATGAACTGAAAAATCCAGGCCACCACAAACACCAGCACCGACACCGGCACCAGCACGCCGCGTGCGTCCAGCGCGTCTATGACCGCCAACATCACCGATGACACCAGCAGCATACAGCCGGTAAAGCGCCAGGAAAGGCGAGCGTAATAAACCATGCTAGCGGCAAACAACACCAGGGCCAGCGCAGGGTGCAGCGCAAACATCAGGCCGATCAGGCTCAGCATGATGGCCGGAATGGCCACCATGTGGATCACTTCGTTGGTGGGATGGACGTGGCTCAGGCCGTAGTGGTGCAGCAAGGCGTCTATTGGGCGCTCGGGCACATCGGCTTCATCGGGGGCAGCGGTGTTGGGGTTGGTGTTCATCACGTTTTCCTTGGGCGGATCGGGTTGGGGCGGTGCACTGCGCGCCGCGCTATCCCTTGAAATATTGCTTGAGCCAGCCTACGAAGCGTCCCTGGGCGCAGTGGGTGCGCCAGCTCAGCAGCGCGTGCTGCGACCCGGCGTACAGAAAGCGCACGCCAGGGGTGGGGAGAGGGCGCAATTGGGCGAGCTCGGCGTTCATGGCGGCGCGCAGGTTGTGGGCCAGCACCGAGCTGTCTTGTTGCACAAAAAATACTTCGGGGTGGCTGGTGCTGCGTTCATGGGTGTCGGTCAGGATGTGCTGGCCCAGCGACATGGCGCCTTCGGCGCTATCGGCCAAACCGGTGTCGTGCAGCCAGGCCGGGGTGGACTGCGACAGCACCAGCAGCGGCACGTCGCAGGCCAACCGTGCGCCGCTGGCGAGCACCACATCGTCGCGCTCCAAGGCGGCCACTGGCTCATACAGCACGGTCACCCGTTGCGCGCGCATGGCTGCGAGCATGCGCTGGTGCAGCGCGTCGGAATAGTCGGGCGGCGGCTCTTGCGGCGCAGGCACCCAGGTCACGGCGGCTGTGGGCATGCGCTGGCGAACGGCCAGCGCCAGCTCAAAGCCCACGGTGCAGTGGCCCACTACCGCCACACGCAGGGCGCGGCTGCGCCCCATGTCACAGACTTTGGGCCAGACATTGACAAAGCCTTCGAGCGGCGGCACAAACAGCGCGTGTTCGCGGGCCCCCGGCATGGCGCGTTCCACCGCCTCACGGTGCGGCTGGGGGCCGATGTTGATCGACAAGACGTCGTAGTCCATCACCTGGCGGTCGTCGAGCAGTACGGTGCGCGATGCCGCGTCCATGGCCCGGCCCTGGCGGCCAGCCCAGCGCACCTTGCTGCCCTGGAGCAGTGGCTCGATATCGGTGAGGCACTTCGAGATGGCGTGCGCATTGGCCATGAAGCCGGCCAGCATGCGAGGCGAAAAAACCTGCGAATGGGGTGTTAGCAAGGTGACTTTGGCGTGCGGTATGGGCGCTTTTTGCAACGATTGTAAAAAGCGCAAATGCGCCGGCCCTGCACCCCACAAGAGCAGGCGCACCGGGCGGCGGTAGCCTTGGGCCGACGCCTGGGGGGCCGCTTCGTTGAGCTCGGGTATGGCTGTGGGCGCGGTGTCGGGGGGCGCGCTAGCCGGTGCGGTCGTGTTGCCTATCATGGGCCCTATTGTTCCATGAGCCAGATTGGGGTTTGCCCTGTGCTTGTGCCGCGGACCTGCGCCACGATGGATGCATGCGTAAATCCAGCCGCACGCAGGGCGACCACACAGGCCTGGGCCCGGTTTGGGGCCAGGCTGGCCAGCAGGCCGCCGGCGGTTTGCGGGTCAAACGCCAGGGCCAGGCGCAGAGCGGTGTGGGGGCGGGAACTCAGAGTGTCGGCGTTGGCAATGGCCTGCCCCAGCCGCGCGTTGGCGCTGTGCAGTGAGCTGGTGGTGCCCATTTCCAGGCATTGCAGCGCACCGTCGAGCGCAGGCAGCGCGTTCAGATCCATTTCCACCTCAAGGCCCGAGGCGCGCGCCATTTCCACCAGGTGGCCCAGCAGGCCAAAGCCGGTGATGTCGGTGCACGCGCTGGCGCCATGCGCTTGCACAATCTGCGCCGCCGTTTGGCTGGATTCGCACATGCTCTCGAGTGCCGCCTCGACCCAGCGCCCGCGCGCCTGGCCCAGTGCGTGGGCAGCAAACAGCGTGCCGGTGCCCAGGGGTTTGGTCAAAATCAGCATGTCCCCAGCTCGCATTGCGCCTTTTTGCAGCACACCTTGCAACTGGCCTTGCGCATCGATATCGACCAAGCCGCTCAAGGCAAAGCCCAGCGCCAGCTCTTGGCCCTCGCCCGTGTGGCCACCCACCAGGGTGCAGCCCGCAGCGTTGAGTACCTCGACCGCGCCGCCCATCATCTGCGCCAGCAGCATGCGCGTTTGCCCATCCAGGCCCGGCGGCACGGTGGCAATGGCGGTGGCGGTGTGGGGCTGCGCGCCCATGGCAAAAATGTCGCCCAGCGCGTGGTTGGCCGCAATTTGCCCAAAGCGGTAGGGGTCGTCGATAAATGCCCGGAAGAAGTCCACCGACTGCACCAGCGCTTTGCCCGGTGGCACGCGCACCACGGCTGCGTCGTCAGGCGCGCCCAGGCCGATCAACACGTCCGCATTGGGCAGCGGGCACAGCGCGTCCAGCGCCTGCGACAAAACCCCGGCGCCCACCTTGGCGCCGCAGCCGCCGCAGCGCATGGCCTGCGCGGCGGATGACTGTTGCGCCTCAGAGGCGCTCAGGTTGGCCAGCACCGGCGCGCCAGCGCCAGGCGCTGCGGCCATGGCGGCCACGCCCAAATCCGAGAAGCGCTGCATAAAGCGCCGGTCTACCCAATCCTTCCAGCGCCAGACCCAGACCCCGGCAAAGTCCAGCGCCCCACGCGAGGCCACCGCATACCGGTCGCCCGTGCTGATGAGCGCCAGCCAGTGGCGCTGCGGCCGGTAGGGCACTAGCGGCTGGCCCAGGAGCGCGTGGCGCAGGTTGCGCGCCAGCGGCATGCCCATGCGAACGGCAAATACGCCGGCTTTTTCCAGCGGTCGCCCGTCCATATGGGCCACGTCGCCACTGGCAAAAATACGCGGGTCGGTGGTGGATTGCAGGTTTGCGTTGACCCGCACGCAGTTGGCATCATTGAGCGCCAGGCCGGTGCCTTGCAGCCAGGCGCCGCCGCCAGCCTGCGTAACCCAGAACACGGCGTCGGCGTCCAGCCACGCATCGCTGGCGCCGTTGGAGGGGTGGATTTGCACCCTCCCGGAACTCACCTGATTCACCCGCACCCCAGTGTGCACCTGTACGCCGCGCGCCTGCAACACGGCGGCAAAGCGGCGCTGCACGCGCGGGTTGTGGGTGGGTAGCACCGTCTGAGTAGCGGAAAAAAGCGAAAAAACCGGCTCCGGCCCCGCCAAGCCCAGGGCCTGGCGCTCGGCGCGCAGCCGGTATTGCATGGCCAGCAGCAGCTCCACGCCACCCGCACCTGCGCCCACCACCGCAATGCGGCGCGGCCCCTGGCCTGCCTGCACCGCGCCCAGCAGCGCCAGCCAGCGCTGGTTAAAAGACGCAATCGGTTTGACGCTCACCGCATGAACGGCCGCACCCGGCGTGGCGTCGGTTTGGGGCGTGGAGCCGGTGTTAATGGCCAGCA
>CAMDHS010000049.1 GCA_945898115.1 Comamonas sp. lk | reverse complement strand
CGGCCAGCCTTTTCCAGGAGTTGGCTGGGGCCGCAGAGGTCGGCGCAGCAGCTTCAGCCACCGGCGATGACGCTCACGCCGCCGTCCACCGCCAGCCACTGGCCGGTGATGTGCTTGCCGGCGTCAGACGCGTACAAGAGGCACAGGCCCTTGAGGTCTTCGTCGTCGCCCAGGCGCTTGAGCGGTGCGTGGGCAGCGAGCTTTTCTTCGCCCATGGCTTTCAAGGTGCCGGCCGTCATCTTGCTGGGGAAAAAGCCCGGGCAGATGGCGTTGACGGTGATGTTGTACTTGCCCCACTCCGCGCCCAGGGTGCGGGTGAAGTTGATGACCGCGCCCTTGGACGTGTTGTAGGCAATGGTGTTCATGCCCTCAGGATTGCCACCCAGGCCAGCGATAGATGCCACGTTGATGATGCGCCCCGAGCGGCGCGCAATCATGCTGCGCTTGGCCACAGCCTGGCTGAGCAAAAAGTAGCCGCGAACATTGAGGTTCATGACCTTGTCCCAGGCGTCAATGGGGTGGTCTTCGGCGGGCGCGCCCCAGGCGGCACCGGCGTTGTTGACCAAGATGTCGATGTCGCCCATGCGGTGCAGGGATTCGTCGACCAAGCGGGTGATTTCGCTGTCTTTGGCGCAGTCGGCGGCCACCCAGCGGGCGTCAATGCCTGCGGCTTGCAGTTCGGCCACGGCTTGTTCCAGGTCTTCGGCCTTGCGCGATGTAATCAGCACGCGGGCACCGGCTTCGCCCAGGGCATGCGCCATTTGCAGGCCCAGGCCGCGGGAGCCACCGGTAACCAAGGCGGTTTTGCCGGTCAAATCAAAAAGCTGCTGAATGGTGCGCGTCATGCGGATTCCTTCGAAAAAACTAGGGGTAAAAAAGCAAAAAACGATTGTGCCGCCACCAGGCCGGTGGCGGCTGTCACCACAGCGATACGGCAGCGTCTGGGGCTGCTGCTACTCGCCGTGCAGGCGCGAGCGCACCAGAATCAGCGCTGCGCCAGAGGCCACCGCCAGCAGGCCGCAAACCAGTGACAGGCTCACGCCGCCGTCCGGCTTGGCGGGCATGAAATACGACACCACGCTGGTGAGCAGGCCCCCGTAAATCAAGATCCAGGTCCAGCGCTCGATGCGCAGCAGGCGTTTGTCGGTGGTGCCGTTGTATTTTTTGAAAAAAGCCATCAGAAAGCGTCCTCAGGGAAAGTTGCACAAGTCATGTCCCTCGATTGCACCACAGACAACCAGGCGCCGACCTTGGGCAGCTCATAGTGGAAGAAAAAGCGCGCTGCGCCCAGGCGGCCCACGGTCGCAGGCTGCGTTTGCGCTGCGTCAGCGGCCAGCGTGGTGCAAGCCACGTCCAGCCAGATCCAGGCCAGTACGGTGTGACCAAAGGCCTGCATATAGGGCACGGCGTTGGCCAGCGCCTCGGTGGGGGCGCCATTGGCCCAGGCGGCTTGCGTGGCTGCGCCCACCTTGGCCAGCGCTTTGCCCAAAGCGTCCGCATAGGGCGACAAGGTGGCATGGGGGGCGGCGCGCGCCATGGTGGCTTGCATGCGCGCAGCCAGCAGCTGCATGCCGCGGCCGTTTTCCATCAGCACCTTGCGCCCGAGCAAGTCCATGGCCTGAATGCCGTGGGCGCCTTCGTGGATCATGTTGAGGCGGTTATCGCGCCAGTATTGCTCGACCGGAAAATCACGCGTGTAGCCGTAGCCGCCGTGCACCTGGATGGCGATCGAGTTGGCCTCAAGACACCATTCGCTGGGCCAGCTTTTGCAAATGGGCGTGAGCACTTCGAGCAGCAGGCGCGCCTCGTCGGCCGCCGCCGCGTCTGCAGTGTGTTGTTCATCGACCAAGCGGGCGCAGTACATGGCCAGGGCCAGCGCGCCTTCGCCATACGACTTTTGCGCCAGCAGCATGCGCTTGACGTCGCTGTGTTCCATGATGCGCACCTGGGGCTGGGATGCGTCTTTGCCGCCTGCACCGATGGGCCTTCCTTGGGGCCGGTTCTTGGCGTAATCCAGGCTGGCGTAGTAACCCGCCAAGCCGAGCATGGTGGCGGCAATGCCCACGCCGATGCGCGCCTCGTTCATCATGTGGAACATGCAGCGCAGGCCTTCGCCGGGCTTGCCGACCAGGTAGCCCACGGCCCCCGGTTGCCCATCAACGGGGTATTTGCCTTCGCCAAAGTTGAGCAAGGTGTTGGTAGTGCCGCGCCAGCCCAGCTTGTGGTTCAGCCCGGCCAGGGCCACGTCGTTGCGCACGCCGGTCAGTTGGCCGTCCGCGCCCACCAGCTTTTTGGGCACGATAAAGAGCGAAATGCCGCGCGTGCCGGGCACCAGCGCGCCCTTGGCGTCTGGAATCTTGGCCAACACCAGGTGGATGATGTTTTCGGACAGCTCGTGCTCGCCGCTGGAAATCCACATCTTGTTGCCCTTGAGGCGGTAGCGCGCGCCCAGGGCTTCGGCCTCAAAGTCGGCGCCGTCGGGCACGGCGCGGGTGGTGATGTCCGACAGGCTCGAACCTGCCTGGGGCTCGCTCAGGCACATGGTGCCGGAGAAGCGGCCGTTGAACTCGTTCTTGGCAAACACGGTTTTTTGCAATTCGGTGCCGTGCACCATGAGCAAATTGGCGTTGCCGGTGGTCAGCATGCCCGAGCCAATGCTGATAGAAGCGCAGGCAAAAAACGCGTTGGCGGCGGCTTCTACGCTGTAGGGCAGCTGCATGCCGCCCATCTCGTAGTCTTGGGCGGCGCTGAGCATGCCTGATTCGGCATAGGCCTTGGCCGCGTCGTGTGTGGCCTGCGGCAATATGACTTTTTCGCCGTCAAAGTGCGGCTCTTGCACGTCAACCAGGCGGTTAAAAGGGGCAAATTTCTCACGCGCGATGCGCTCGCAGGTATCGAGCACCGCGTCAAAGGTTTCGCGGGAATGGTCGCTAAAGCGCGCGCGCTGCGCAAGTTCGGTGGTGTGGAGCCAGTCGTTGAGCAAAAAATCCAGGGTGGCGCGAAGTTTCATGGTGGCAAATCCAGGTGGTTAGGCGGCGCGGCGTGCGGCGAGCACACAGCCTTAAAACCCGCAATTACGCCCGAAAAACCGCTATTTCGCTGTCACCCAGGCGCGCCCATGCGGGGGACGCGCGCGGTTTATTCAAATACCGGCGAACTGGGCTTGGCCACGGGCTTGCCCGCAGCCACCCAGGCGTCAAAGCCCCCGGCAATCGAACTGACCTTGAGGTAGCCCATGGACTGCAATTGCACTGCGGCCAGGGCGGCGCGGCCACTGGTTTTGCAATAGAGCACGATGTTCAGGTCGCGCGCTGCAAGCTCGGGGCTGCCGCTGATCTTGAATTCGAGCAGTCCGCGCGACATGTGCACCGCGCCGGGCAGATGGCCGGCGGCGTATTCGTCGGCCTCGCGCACGTCGATCAGCACGTCGGCGCTGCGAATGGCGTCTTCGGCCTGGTTGATGGCGATTTCGTGGGTATGGGCTTTGGCCTGGGCCACCAGGTCGTGTGCGGTTTTCATGGGCAATGTCTTTCTAAAGGGTCGGGGCCGTGCCCCGGCTTACGCATTAGCGTGGCTTGAGGCGAAGCTGGTTGCTGTCAAAAACCTCGATTACAACCGCAATTCCCTGCCCCACGCTTTGGGTCACGGTGCAAAAGCTCTCGAACTGTTCCAGCACGCGGTCCAGATGCTCCAAGGACGCCGCAGGCACGCCCAAGGTCAGTACCGCGCGGATTTGCAGCACGCGCATGCGGCCCTCGCTGTTGCGCCCGACTTGGGCTTCGACCTCGCAGCGCAGGGGCTCCGGGTTTTGCTTGAACTTGCGCAGCGCAAACAAGAGCGAATCAGCCAGGCAGTTGCCCACGGCTGCCGCCAGCAGTTGCACGGGTGACGGCCCCAGGCCGCCGCCCAGGGGCGCAGGCTCGTCGACCAGCAAGGGCGGCACCGCGCCGCCAAAGCTGACGCTAAATTGGTAGTCCTGCTGTTGCTGCAGGCTGACGTGAACCAGGTTTTCGCTCATAAAGTTCCAAAAGTTGAGTTTGCTAGCGTGGCGTGCCGGGCGGCAGCGCCCTCGCCAGCCGTGCGTTCAGTGCGGCTTGCGCTCCGCCAGGCGCACGATGCCCAGGGCTTTGAGCACGTATTTCTCGTACACCGGCTCGGAGGTGCCGTTGCGGATTTTGCGCAAGAAGTATTTCTCAAACGCAATCTTGGCCAGGTGCACCCATTTGCCTTTTTTGAACCAGTTGACATTGCGCGGCGGTATTTGCGGCAGCGCCACAAAGGCCGCACCCGTGTCGCCCATGTCGGCCAGGCAAATGGCGTTCCAGGTGCCCTTGGCCAGGGCGGGCTTGCCAGCCAGCTCGTCGGCAATGTTGTGGCAAATAGCGCCCACCATGCTCTCGATCATGTAGCCGGTTTTGGGCGTGCCGGTGGGCACGGGCGTTACTTCCACCGGGGGAATGGCCACACACACGCCGGCCGAGAAGATGTTCTTGTAGGCCTTGCTGCGCTGAAACTCGTCAATCAGCACAAAGCCGCGCGGATTGCACAAATTGGGCACCGCAGCCACTGCGTCCACGCCCTTAAACGCCGGCAGCATCATGGACAGCTTGAAACCCAGTTCATGCTCTTTGTAGACATTGCCCAAGTCGTCGAGCTGGGTGACAAACATCTTGCCTTCTTCGACCTTGGTGGTTTTGGCGTTGGTAATCCACTTCATGTCGCGGTTGCGCATCTCAGATTCGAGCATCGATTTGCTATCGCCCACGCCACCCAGGCCCAGGTGGCCGATATAGGGCTCGCTGGTCACGTAGGTAATAGGCACTTTGTGGCGCAGCTTGCGTTTGCGCAGGTCGGTGTCCAAGATGAAGGCAAATTCATAGGCCGGGCCAAAGCAGCTCGCACCCGGCATGGCGCCAATCACCAGCGGGCCAGGGTCTTTGAGAAAGTGCTCGTAATCAGCCCAAAAAGCGTCTGCGTGGTCTACGGTGCAAACCGAATGCGTAAAGCCCCCGCCACCGTGCGATGCGGGCCCGGCGCCGGGCACCTCGGCAAACGACAGTTTGGGGCCGGTGGTGATGACCAGGTAGTCATAGGCCAGGCTCTGGCCGTCGCCCAAGGTCAGGGTGCTGGCTTCGGCGTTGATGGCGGTAACGGGCTGCGCAATAAAGGCAATACCTTTGCGCTCCAGATAGGGCTTGATCGGCAGCGTGATGTCTGCGCGCTTGCGCCAGCCCACGGCCAGCCAGGGGTTGCTGGGCACAAACTGAAAATAGTCCACCGCGTTGACCACGGTGACGGTGTGTTCTTTGGGTAGCAGATCGCGCAGCTCGTAAGCGGCGGGAAGCCCGCCTATGCCTGCGCCAATGATCACGGTATGGGCCATGCTGCCTCCTAATAAGCGATACGCTTATTGGGACGCACAAACGCGCACCCGACCTTGCGCCAAGTCAAATTGCAGCGAGGCCGCAGCACGCTCAGGCGGGCTCAGGAAGGTTCGGGGGTGCACTGGGGGCCGCAGCGGCCCGCAGTCTAAGCCAGGTACATCTGGCGCAGCCGCTCCAAGTCAGGCTCGGCCAAGCCAAGGCCTTGCTGCAGGTACTGCGCCATGGAACCGTAGTCGGCGTCAATGGCCTGCAAGGCGGCGTGCAAAAAGTCCTCACGCACGCGCCAGACCACGTCCATCACTTGCGCACTGAACGGAGCGCCTTGGCCTGCATCGTGGCGGTACAAGGCGTTGGTGAGCAAATAGTCTTGCAGGATATCGGCCTGCGACACGCCCAAAGCAGACAAGATCAGCGCAGCAGCCAGGCCGGTGCGGTCTTTGCCTGCGGTGCAGTGGAACACCAAGGGCGCGTCCTGAGCGAGCAGGTGCGCGAACAACTGGGCAAAGCGGTCCGAGTTCTGGCGCACAAAGCCCCGGTAGGTGACTTGCATCCCGTCCAAAGCGTCCTGGGGCGTGATGGATTGGCCTTGCTCCAACTGCGAGTGCAAATACTGCACCAGCGTGGGCTCAATGGCCAGGTGGTGACGCTGGGTGCCGGGCCATTCGTAAGCCTGCGCCGCGCTTTCTTGCATGCCCCGAAAGTCAAAGCTGCGGCCGATTTGCAGCGCCTGAAACTGCCCCAGGTCTGATTCCGTCAGGTTTGCCAAGTGGTCCGATCGAAAAAGCACGCGCCAGCGAACGCTGCGCCCGCCGTGCGCGGCGTAGCCACCCAGGTCCCGAAAATTGCTGGCGCCTTGCATTGCCAAGTGGCGCGGGGGGGATTGCATGGCGGACTCCAGAAAAAAGGGGGTGGCAAAAAAAGAACAAAAAAATCGGGCGTGACTGGCCGATATCGACCAGAACACGCCCGTGCTGGGCTAATCGCCCATGCCTTGGCAGCAGCGCGTTGCCACGCCTACCAGTTACAAGACTTCAAACACGCCAGCAGCACCCATGCCGCCACCAATACACATGGTCACGCAGACGCGCTTGGCGCCACGGCGCTTGCCTTCGATCAAGGCGTGGCCCGTCAGGCGCTGGCCGCTCATGCCAAAGGGGTGGCCCACCGCAATGGCGCCGCCATTGACATTGAGCTTGTCAGCAGGAATGCCCAGCTTGTCGCGGCAGTACAAAACCTGCACGGCAAAAGCCTCGTTCAGCTCCCACAGGTCGATGTCTTGGATGGTCAGGCCCAGGCGCTTGAGCACCTTGGGAATGGCGTACACCGGGCCGATGCCCATTTCGTCGGGCTCGCAACCCGCTACGGCAAAGCCCAAAAAGCGGCCCAGGGGCTTGAGGCCTTTTTGCTCGGCCAGCTTCTCGTGCATCACAACGACAGCACCAGCGCCGTCAGACAGCTGGCTGGCGTTACCCGCAGACACCACACCGCCAGGCAAAGCCGGCCGCAGGCCCATGATGCCTTCATAGGTGGTGCCCGCACGAATACCTTCGTCATCACTGACGGTGACCTTCTTGCTCATCAGGCCCATCACCTTGTCGGCCACGCCCATGGTGACGGTGATCGGCGCGATTTCATCCTTGAACAGGCCTTTTTCCAGGGCGGCAGCCGCTTTTTGCTGGCTTGACGCACCGTATTGGTCCATGGCTTCACGACCAATGCCGTAGCGCTTGGCCACCTGTTCGGCGGTTTGCAACATGGACCAGTAGACCTCGGGTTTGTTCTTCTCCAGCCAAGGGTCGGCCAACATGTGCTTGTTCATTTCTTGCACCGTGCTGGAAATGGCTTCCACGCCACCAGCGACATAAATATCGCCTTCGTTGGCAATGATGCGCTGCGCGGCCATGGCAATGGTTTGCAGGCCCGAGGAACAAAAACGGTTGATCGTCATGCCCGAAACAGTGACCGGGCAGCCTGCGCGCAGGGCGATCTGGCGCGCGATGTTGGCACCGGTGGCACCCTCGGGCTGGCCGCAGCCAATGATGACGTCGTCCACTTCGGCGGCTTCAATACCGGCGCGCTTGATGGCGTGTTCGACCGTATGGCCACCCATGGTGGCGCCGTGGGTCATATTGAAGGCGCCCTTCCAGCTTTTGGTCAGGGGCGTGCGGGCAGTGGAAACAATTACAGCAGCAGTCATGGCTATTCCTTAGTTAAATGTCTTGCCTTCGGCGGCCAGTTTGGCCAACAGGGGCGCGGGCTTCCAGAACTCGGCGTCATCGAGCGGGTTCTGGGCGAAACGGTGCATGGCTTGCACCACGTTGAACAGGCCAACTTCGTCGGCGTACAACATCGGGCCACCACGGTAGGGGGGGAATCCGTAGCCAAAGATGTAGCAAATGTCGATGTCGCTGGCCTTGTTGGCAATGCCTTCTTCCAGAATATGGGCCGCTTCATTCACCAAGGCAAACACCAAACGCTGCACGATTTCTTCGTCCGAAATCTTGCGCGGCGTAATACCGTTGGCGGCACGGTAGTCTTCAATCATCTTGACGACTTCGGCATTGGGGATAGCGTCGCGTTTGCCGGGCTTGTAGTCGTACCAGCCAGCGCCGGTTTTTTGGCCGAAGCGGCCTTTTTCGCACAGCAAATCTGCCGTCTTGCTGTATTTCATGTTGGCGCGCTCAGTGGCGCGGCGCTTGCGGATGGCCCAGCCAATGTCGTTGCCAGCCAAGTCGCCCATGCGGAACGGGCCCATGGCCATGCCAAACTTTTCCATGGCCTTGTCCACCTGCGCGGGCGTGCAGCCTTCGTCGAGCAAGAAGCCGCCCTGGCGGCCGTATTGCTCAATCATGCGGTTGCCGATAAAGCCGTCGCATACGCCTGAGACCACTGCCGTCTTGCGGATTTTCTTGGCCACGACCATCACGGTGGCCATCACGTCGATGGATGTTTGGGCGCCGCGCACTACTTCAAGCAGCTTCATGACGTTGGCGGGGCTAAAGAAATGCAGGCCTACCACGTCTTGTGGACGCTTGGTGAAGGACGCGATTTTGTTCACGTCCAGCGTGGAGGTGTTGGACGCCAAAATAGCGCCGGGCTTCATCACGCGGTCGAGTTCTTTGAACACGGCTTCTTTGACGCCGATTTCTTCAAACACGGCCTCAATCACCATGTCGGTGCCACTCAGGTCGTCGTAGCTCAGGGTGGTGGATAAAAGCGCCATGCGTTCGTCGTATTTGGCTTGCTTGAGCTTGCCTTTTTTGACCTGGGATTCGTAGTTGCCGCGGATCGTGGCCAGACCCCGGTCCAGGGCTTCTTGCTTCATCTCCAGCATCTTGACGGGCACGCCAGCGTTCAAAAAGTTCATGGCAATGCCGCCACCCATGGTGCCTGCGCCGATGATGGCCACGCTCTTGATGTCGCGCAACGGAGTGTCTGCAGGCACGTCGGGGATCTTGGACGCAGCACGCTCGCCCAGGAACAGATGGCGCAGGGCACGACTCTCGGACGTCCACATCAGGTTGATAAAAATCTCGCGCTCTGTGGCCATGCCGGCCTCGAACTTGCCTTTGGTAGCCGCTTCAACCGCGTCCACGCATTTAAGCGGTGCGGGAAAGTTCTTGGACATGCCGCCCACCATATTGCGGGCAAATTGAAAATACGCGTCGCCCAGCGGATGCTTGCAGGGAAGCTGGCTGACGATGGGCATGGGGCGGATCGCAGCGACCGAACGCGCAAAGGTCAGCGCCTCTTCGGCCAAAGACTCCGGCGAGGCCGAAATCTTTTGGAACAGCTGCTGGCCAGGCAGCATGGCCAGCATTTCGGCCTTGATCGGCTCGCCGCTGACGATCATATTGAGCGCAGGCTCCACGCCCAAGACGCGCGGCAGGCGCTGTGTGCCACCAGCGCCGGGAAGCAACCCGAGCTTGACTTCCGGCAGCGCGATGCTGGAACCCGGTGCTGCCACACGGTAGTGGCAACCCAGCGCCAGCTCCAAACCGCCGCCCATTGCGACGCTGTGAATGGCCGCAATCACAGGTTTGCTGGACTTTTCGAGCATCTGGATCACGCTGTTGAGATTGGGTTCCTGCATCGCCTTGGGCGAGCCAAATTCACGGATGTCGGCTCCGCCCGAGAAGGCTTTGCCAGCGCCGGTCAGCACGACGGCCAGCACGGCGGTGTCAGCCAGCGCTTGCTCCATGCCCTGGGCGATGCCTTGGCGGGTGGACAGGCCCAGACCGTTGACCGGCGGGTTGTCGAGGGTGATGACGGCAATATCGCCGTGAACCTGGTAGTGGGCAGTCATGCTTTCAATCCTTGAAGTGAATGAACGAAGAAAAAAGGGGGCGAAATCTGGAAAGGCAAAAAAGAACGACCGTTCTTTTTTGCTAAATTGTAGGGGCTTTCTGCCGTGTGCTGGCCTAATTTGTCACGGCTGAGACTGTAAACCTAGACTTCCAGCCACTCTTTGCGCACCGCAGTGTCGGCCCGCAAAGCCTGCGGGCTGCCATCAAACACGATGCTACCGTGGCCCATGACAAGGCAGCGGTCTGAGATTTGCATTGCGATGGTCAGCTTTTGCTCGATCAGCAGCACCGACAAACCACGCGCGCGCAGCGTCTGCAAATAAGTGGCTACCAACTCCACAATCTTGGGCGCCAGGCCTTCGGTGGGCTCATCGATGATGATCAGGTCGGGGTCGCCCATCAGGGTGCGGCACAGGGTCAGCATCTGTTGCTCGCCGCCCGAGAGCACGCCAGCTTCGGTGTGCTCGCGCTCTTTGAGGCGCGGAAAGATGGCGTACATGTCCTCAAAGGTCCAGCGCGGTTTTTTGTTGGCGCGTTTTTGGCCGAGCATCAGGTTTTGGTGCACCGTGAGCTTGGGGAAAATATCGCGGTTTTCGGGCACATAGCCCACGCCCAAATTGGCAATCTCATAGGACTTGCGGCCCTGGATTTGTTGGCCGTTCCACAGCACCGAGCCCTGGCTTTCCACCATGCCCATGATGGCCTTGGCGGTGGTGGACCGGCCCGAGCCGTTGCGCCCGAGCAGGGCGACGATTTCACCCTCGCCCACCTGCAGGTCCACGCCGTGCAAGACGTGGCTTTTGCCGTAAAAGGCTTGTAATTGAGAAACTTGCAGCATGCTTAATGTCCTTGCGCTGATTCGCCGACCTGGGCGTCGGCCACCGAAGAGCCCAAATACGCCTCTTGCACCCGGGCACTGGCGCGCACCGCGTCTGGCGTGTCAAAGGCGATGACCTCGCCGTAGACCAGCACCGCAATGCGGTCGGCCAGACCAAACACCACGCCCATGTCGTGCTCGACCGTGAGCAGGGTTTTGCCCTCGGTCACTTGCTTGATCAAAGCAATAAAACGGGTGGTTTCGCTTTTGCTCATGCCCGCCGTGGGTTCGTCCAGCAGAATAACGTTAGCGCCGCCGGCAATGGTGATGCCCACTTCGAGCGCCCGCTGCTCGGCGTAGGTCAAGTTCAGGGCAACCACGTCGCGCTTTTTGTCCAGGCCAATCATTTCCATCAGCTCTTGGGCGCGGGCATTGGCGTCGTCCAGATCTACCAAAAACTTCAGGAAGGTGTAACCGTAGCCCAGACTCCAAAGCACGCTGCAGCGCAGGTTCTCAAAAACGCTGAGCTTGGGAAAGATGTTGGTGATCTGAAAGCTGCGCGACAAACCCATGCGGTTGATCTCAAACGGCTTTTTGCCGTTGATCAGCTGGCCATTGAGCACAATGTCGCCGCTGGTGGGCGACATGCGCCCGCTGATCAGGTTAAACAGCGTGGACTTGCCAGCGCCGTTGGGGCCGATGATGGCCACGCGTTCGCCCTGGCGCACAGCCAGGCTGGCGCCACGGATGATTTCGGTCTTGCCAAAACTCTTGCGCAAATCGCGCAGCTCTAGGGCCAGGGGCGCCGGGCTTGCGTTGGTATGGATTGAGGCGCTCATGGTGCCGCTCCTGCGCTATGGGTTTCTTTTTCAATGGCCTCTTGAGCAGCGTCCCAGCGCACGCCAAAACGCCTCTGCGCCAGGGCGAACACCCAGGCCCCCAGCGCCAGCACAGCACCCAGGCCCAGCCAGGATTGCGCCGAGGTGGTGTCAAGCGCTAAGCCCATAAAGTTCACCACCGAGCCCATGGCCGAATTGAGTTGGCGGTGGTAGACCATTTCTACCAGCGCGGCCACGGCCACCAGCAATACCAGGGATGCAGCAGCCAGCACGCCATAGGCGGGCAGCAAGGCACGCAGCTTGCCGTGGCGCGCCACCTGCAGGTTGAGCATGATCAGGCTGGCAATGCCGCCGGGCGCATACATCACCATCACCATGAACACCAGCCCCAGGTACAAAAGCCAGGCCTGGGTGTATTCGCTCAGCAGCACAAAAGCCAGCACCATCAAAATAGCGCCAATGATGGGCCCGAAGAAGAAGGTGGCGCCACCCAAAAAGGTAAACAGCAAATAAGCGCCAGATCGGGCCGCGCCCACCACTTCGGCGTTGACGATCTCAAAATTGAGCGCGCCCAAGCCACCCGAAATGCCAGCAAAGAAACCGGCAATGATGAATGCTGTGTAGCGAACCCGCTGCGGGTTGTAGCCAATGAATTCCACGCGCTCGGGGTTGTCACGCACCGCGTTCAAGAGCCGCCCCAGCGGGGTTTGGGTAAATGCATACATCAGCACCACGCACACCAGGGTGTAGGCGGCAATCAGGTAGTAGACCTGTATGGCAGGGCCAAAGGTAATGCCCATGACGGCCGGGCCCGACATGCGGTTGCCCGAAATACCGCCCTCCCCACCAAAAAACTCCGGCACCATGAGCGACATGGCAAACACCAGTTCGGCCAGGCCCAGGGTAATCATGGCAAAAGTGGTGCCCGATTTGCGCGTGGTTACATAACCGAACAGCACAGCAAAGCCCATGCCTGCCACACCGCCTGCCAGCGGCACCAGGGACACCGGCAAGGGCATGCCCGCACCTGAGTACATATTGAGCGCATGGATAGACACAAAAGCGCCCAAGCCGGTATAGACCGCATGGCCAAAGCTGAGCATGCCGCCCTGGCCGAGCAACATGTTGTATGACAGGCAGGCGATGATGGCGATGCCCATTTGGGAGAGCATGGTCACCGACAAACCGCTGGTAAACACCTGCGGCACCACCAGCAGCAGCGCTGCAAAAAGGGCCCAAAGCCACACCGACCCAATGCGGGCATTCCATCCTTGCATGGTGCTCATCCTTCCCGGTTACCCAAAAGACCCTTGGGTCGGAATATCAAAATCAGCACCAAAAACAGGTAGGGCAGGATAGGCGCCACTTGAGATAGCTTCATTGTCAAGAGCGTATTGGCGCTCAAAGACGCGCCCACCGACACGCCGACTTGCTGCAAGGCACCAAGCAAGCTGTAGTCAAAGGCCACGGCAAAAGTCTGTATCGTGCCAATCAGCAGCGACGCCAAAAAGGCGCCCGAGAGCGAGCCCATGCCGCCCACTACCACCACCACAAAAATGATGGAGCCCACGGTGGCCGCCATGGAAGGCTCGGTCAAAAAGGTGCTGCCACCGATCACGCCGGCCAAACCGGCCAGGGCAGCACCCGCGCCAAACACCAGCATTAGCACGCGTGGCACGTTGTGGCCGAGCGACTCCACCGCCTCCGGGTGGGTGAGCGCGGCCTGAATCACCAGACCCACGCGGGTGCGGGTGAGCAAGAGCCAGATCGACACCAGCATGATTAGCGCCACCAGCACCATAAAGCCGCGTGTGGCGGGAAAGGGCGAACACACGACCCGCACGGCCGGCTCCACCGCGCTGCACATCTCTGCGTTTGCCGCACCCCAGACCATGCGAAGGCCCGATACCGCGTCGTTAATCAGCGTAAAAGCCGGGCCCTGCAAAGCAGCGGGCGGCTTGAATTCAATGGCAATGCGGCCCCAGATGAGCTGCACCAGTTCCAGCACCACATAGGTCAGGCCAAAGGTAATGAGCAACTCTGGCACGTGGCCAAACTTGTGTACCCGGCGCAGGCAATAGCGCTCAAAGACTGAGCCTAAGACACCAACGATCAGGGGGGCTACCAGCAAGGCCGGCCAAAAGCCCAGCACCTGTGACACCGAGTAGCCGATATAGGCACCCAGCATGTAAAAGCTTGCGTGCGCAAAATTGAGCACGCCCATCATGCTGAAGATCAAGGTCAGCCCCGAGCTCAGCATGAACAGCAGCAGCCCGTAGCTGATGCCGTTGAGCGTCGAAATAATAAAAAACTCCATACCTACCCACTCCAAGCTCTGCCAATCCACAAAAAAAATGAGCCCGCTGCGGCCATCCGCGCCGCGGGCTCTTGACGGTCAGCGCGGGGCGATCAGGCGGGGCGCTTCATCTGGCAGCTCGTCGGCGTGCTCGACACATAGTTGGGGTACTCTTTGACCGGCACCAGCGTCATGCCAGTGTTCTCGGGGTTGTAAGGGTACTTTTTGTCGGCCTTCTGCCAGACCGTCATGTACAGCGGCTGTTGCAACTGATGGTCCATCTTGCGCATTTGCACCTCGCCATTAAAGCTCTTGACCTCAATGCCTTCCAGCGCTGCGGCCACTTTCACCGGGTCGGTCGATTTGGCTTTAGCCATAGCCGCGCCAACAGTCTCAAAAATGCGAATGGTAGAGCCGGTGTAGAAATCGTCGTTGTACTTGGCCTTGAACTCCCTCATCCATTTGTCCATCTGGCCACCCATGTTGTAGTGGCTATAGGCGATTTGGTACACGCGGCCAGCACCGTTGGTGCCCAGGGCCGTGGGCGTACCCGTGACGCCTGCGTAGTAGGTGAAGAACTTGCCGGTGTAGCCGTTCTCATTAGCGGCCTTGACCAAGAGCGAAAGGTCAGAGCCCCAGTTGCCGGTAATCACCGTGTCAGCGCCTGCAGCCTTGATCTTGGCGATGTAGGGCGCGAAGTCACGCACCTGGGCCAGCGGATGCAGGTCTTCGCCCACGATCTGGATGTCTGGGCGCTTGCGGGCCAGGGTTTCCTTGGCGTACTTGGCCACTTGCACACCGTGCGAGTAGTTTTGGCCCAGGATGTAGACCTTTTTGATGTCGGGCTGGTCGACCATGAAGCTCGACATGGCTTCCATCTTCATGGAAGTGTCTGCGTCGAAGCGGAAATGCCAGTAGCTGCATTTGCTATTGGTCAGATCGGGGTCTACCGCCGAGTCGTTGAGGTAGATCACTTCATTGCCCGGGTTACGCTCGTTATGCTTGGCCACCGCCTCGCTCAGGGCCAATGCCACCGAGGAGCCATTGCCCTGACTGATGTAGCGCACG
>CAMDHS010000048.1 GCA_945898115.1 Comamonas sp. lk | reverse complement strand
AGTCAAGTCCTTGGATTGGAAAGTGCGTAAGGCGAAGAAAAAGGCCGTCGTACCGGCGGACGTGATGTTGCACGTCAGGGCCAAGATGAAAGCCCTGCTCATGATTTCCTGAGGACTTCAACTATGGCAAAAAAACTCGATGACATCATGGCGACATTGCCAGCACAGCGCCGCGCCCGGATTGAAGGCCGCACCATGAAATTGGTCACACCTAAAGTCGTTCGCAAGGTAGTTGAGGCGTCCCGAAAAGATTTGTCTGCTGTATTTGACGTTGTTCCAAACGCCATTTCAAGCTCGAAATAGCGTTGGCATTCATATTTCTGCTTGCCACCATAACCCCTGACAAAAGCCGCTAATTAGCGACACTTAGCGGCTTTTTTCTTTTCGCCGCGGACCCATTTGCGCAGTGTTCGGCGCGCCCGTCGCGTGCTCTTAAGGCCTCAGCCCGCAATCGCAATCACCACCGCCGATTCATCCACCGCAGCGGACACCGATTGCTGGGGCTGGAGTTCCTCTTTGCCTTGGTAAAAGCCAATCAAGTGCAGATTGGCGATCAGTTGCACAGACACCTCACTGCCTGGCGCGGTCGGGGCGTTTGACAGCACGTGGCCTTGGAGCAGATTGAGTCCTTCGCGGGCCTCGATTTCTGATGCCACGGTGACTGCAGTGGCCTTGCACAAGGCCAGGGCGGACATGCCCGGCTGCAGGCCCAGCAGTTCGGCGCTCTCGATGGTGATTTTTGACACGAGCGCCGCGCCGTTGGCCAGTACAAGCTGTACCCGGGCGGTGCCAGCGGTTTGGGTGATGGATTGGATGGTGCAGGGCAGTTGGTTGCGCATGCTGGTGCGCAGGCCCAGCCCGACCAGGCCGGACAAACTCAGGGCGTTGCCCGTGCGCTGCTCTAGTGTGGACAGCACGCCAGCGCGTGCTTGGTTTAGCAGTTGCGCAGCTTCTAGCAGTTGCGTGCCGGCCTGCGTCAGGCGGGCGCCGCCGCCGCCGCTGCCGCCTACGGCTTTTTCTACCAAGGGCGCGCCGGCCAGATTGCTCAGCGTTTCCAGGGCTTGCCATGCGGCCTTGTAGCTGACGTTGGCGCCGCGCGCGGCCTCGGAGATCGAGCCCACCTCGCCAATGCGCTTGAGGATGTCGAGCCGTTTGTCGGTGGCTTCATGACCCAATGCCTGGGCGAAATGCAATGCGCTGGAGTTCATTTTTCGAGATCCGGTTAGGGAAATTACGCTATTCACGTGTGGAATAGCGCTGCTACACTCGCTATTCTAATTTTGAACAGCGAGGCCTTGCCGATGCGCAAAATATGTTTATTGCTTCTGGTCTGGTGTGGCCTGCACTTGCCGGCGCGAGCCGCAGAAGTCACTGTGGCGGTCGCATCCAACTTCAGCGCCCCCATGCAAAAGCTCGTCCAGGCCTTTGAGCAAGAGACGGGGCACAAAGCCCTGCTGTCCTTTGGCTCCACTGGCAATCTGTACGCGCAGATCAGGAATGGCGCACCCTACGAGGTGCTGCTGGCCGCGGACGATGCCGCGCCGCGCAAGCTGGAGGCCGAAGGCCTGGGCGTGGCAGGCAGCCGTTTTACCTACGCCATTGGCACCCTGGTGCTTTGGAGCAAGCAGCCTGGGCTGGTGGATGAGAAAGGCGATGTTTTGCGCAGCGGCAAGTTTGATCGCATTGCCATGGCCAACCCCAAGCTTGCACCGTATGGCGCGGCTGCCGTCGAGACGCTCACACAGATGGGCGTGTTGCAGGCCGTGCAGCCCAAGTTGGTGCAGGGCGAAAACATTTCGCAAACCTACCAGTTCGTCGCCACGCAGAACGCACAACTCGGTTTTGTGGCCCTGTCGCAAGTCATGGTTGACGGCCGGGTTTCGCAGGGCTCGGCCTGGGTGGTGCCTGCCCATCTTCATTCCCCGATCCGGCAAGACGCCATTTTGTTAGTGAAGGGCCGAGACGCCCCCGCCGCTGCGGCACTGATGCGCTTTTTGCGCAGCGAGCGGGCCCGAGCGCTGATTCGCACTTTTGGCTATGCCTTGTAAAGCCCTAATGGCGTGGCAGCCCGAACACCTTGACGGCCTTTTAGGCACCTAAACACCATGGACTTTCCCCTGAACCGCGACGCGCTGGACGCCATTGGCTTGACGCTGGTCCTTGCCAGTTCAACCACGCTGATCTTGCTTGTGCTGGCCACGCCCTTGGCTTGGTGGCTTTCGCAGACGCAGTCTCGATGGCGTGCACCCATTGGCGCGCTGGCCACACTGCCGCTGGTGTTGCCGCCCTCGGTATTGGGCTTTTATCTTTTGGTGGCGATGGGGCCGCAGGGGCCGCTGGGGCAGTTGACGCAAGCCATGGGCTGGGGCGTGTTGTCGTTTACCTTTACCGGCCTGTTGATTGGCTCGGTTATTTTTTCTTTGCCGTTTGCGGTGCAGCCGGTGCAACATGCGTTTGAGTCCATGGGCAGCCGCCCGCTGGAAGTGGCCTATACGCTGCGCGCAAGCCCCATCGACGCGTTTTTCACGGTGGCCTTGCCGCTGGCGCGCCCAGGCCTTATTACCGCCGCCATTCTGAGTTTTTCTCATACCGTGGGGGAGTTTGGTGTCGTGCTCATGATTGGCGGCAACATTCCTGGCAAAACCCGCGTGGTATCGACCCAGATTTACGGCCACGTAGAGGCCATGGAATATGCGCAGGCCCATTGGCTGGCCGGCGGAATGCTGGTGTTTTCGTTTGCCGTCTTGTTGGGCCTGTCGATGCTGCGCAAGCGTTCGGTGCGGGTGCTGCCATGAGCGACAACCAAGGCCTGCGACTGCGCCTGCGCTTGGCGCGCCCGGACTTTGCGCTTGATGTTGATCTTGACCTGCCCGCCACGGGCATTACCGTCTTGTTTGGGCCTTCGGGTTCTGGCAAGACCAGCTTGCTGCGCTGCGTGGCGGGCCTGGAAAAGCCCGCCCAAGCGCTGGTGCGGGTGGGCACAGAGCTTTGGCAGGACGACGCCAGTGGTGTGTTCAGGCCGCCGTGGCAACGCGACCTGGGTTACGTTTTCCAGGAAGCCAGTCTTTTTGAACACCTGGACGTGGGGCAGAACGTGGCCTATGGTCTGAAAAGATCAGGCAAGCCGGGCGCTGCGGCTGCGCTGGAGCGTGCCATCGAACTGCTGGGAATCGGCCACCTGATGCGCCGCAGCCCGGGCAGTTTGTCAGGCGGCGAGCGCCAGCGTGTGGCCATCGCCCGCGCCTTGGCCACCCAGCCTCGGCTCTTGCTGCTGGACGAACCGCTGGCCGCGCTAGACCTGGCGCGGCGCCACGAGATACTGCCCTGGCTCGAGCGCATGCGCGACGAGCTGCGCCTGCCCATGCTCTACATCACCCATTCGGTGGATGAGCTGGCGCGGTTGGCGGACCATGTGGTGGTGCTGGACTGCGGTGCAGTCAAGGCCTGCGGCCCGGCGCAAGAAGTGTTGGCGTGGGTAGTCTCCCCCGCCATCGTGGGCGACGATGCTGGCGTCTTGCTCAGCGGCACGGTGGTTGAGCTTGACGCGCGCTGGCATTTGGCTAAGGTCGCTTTTGCGGGCGGCGCGCTCTGGGTGCGTGACAGCGCCATGCCCCTGGGCCAGCCGGTGCGGCTGCGCGTTCTGGCCCGCGACGTGAGCCTGACGGTCCATGAAACGCAGGACACCAGCATCCAGAACCATATCTACGGCTGCATCGAGACGATTGCGGACGACGTTCACCCCTCACAGGCCTTGGTTCGCATCCGCTGCGGCGCGTCGGTGCTGGTGGCCCGCGTCACCAAGCGCGCGCTGAGCGCCTTGAGTCTGACGCAGGGCGCGGCCGTGTGGGCGCAGGTTAAATCGGTGGCGGTGATTGAGTGAGGTCGGGCTTGGGTTTTTCTAAACCTTAGCCCAGGCGCTGCAACTGCTCGCGCACCTTGTTCAGGGTGTCGCCAAATTCGGCCACGCGCTGGTGCGATTGCGCAATCACTTCGGGCGGGGCCTTGGCCACAAAGGCTTCGTTACCGAGCTTGGCGGTGGCCTTGGCGATTTCGCCTTCCAGGCGGGCGATTTCTTTGCCCAGGCGCAGCTTCTCAGCCTCTACGTCAATTTCCATGAACAGGCACATGCGTGCGTCGCCCACCACGGCCACCGGGGCGGCTTGGGCGGCGGTTTGCCAGGCTGCCTCTTCGTCAAACACTTTGACTTCCAACAGTTTGGCCAGCGCTTGGAGCACGGGCGCGCTGCTGTGCCAGAAGTCAGCATCTGCCGCGCTGCCGGCCAGCACATACAAAGGCAGACGGGTCGATGGCGGCACCTTCATTTCGCCGCGCAGGTTGCGGCAGGCGTCCACCAGCAGCTTGAGGCGCGCCACATGGGCTTCGGCCACGGGGTCAATGCGCTCGGGCTGGCTTAAGGGATAGGCTGCAATTGCCACCGACGGGCCGCTGCGGCCTGCCACGGGTGCCACTTTTTGCCACAGCTCTTCGGTGATGAAGGGGATGACCGGGTGCGCCAGACGCAAAATCGTCTCCAGTGTGCGGATCAGGGTGCGGCGCGTGGCGCGTTGTTGCGCCTCGGTGCCGGTGTTGATCTGTACTTTGGCAATTTCGAGGTACCAGTCGCAAAACTCGTTCCAGACAAAGTCGTAAATCGTGTTGGCCACATTGTCCAGGCGGTATTCGGCAAAGCCTTTGGCTACGTCGGCTTCCACCCGCTGCAGGGCAGACGCAATCCAGCGGTCGGCCTGGCTGAACACCAAATAGCCGTGCATGGGGCCGGCGGCGGTTGCCGCACCTGCGGTGTCTGTGCCGGGAGCGGCGCATTCCACTTTGGTGTGCTCGCGCAGGCCGCAGTCGTAGCCTTCGCAGTTCATCAGCACAAAGCGGGTGGCGTTCCAGAGTTTGTTGCAGAAGTTGCGGTAGCCCTCGCAGCGCTTGGAATCGAAATTGATGCTGCGCCCCAGGCTGGCCAGCGCGGCAAAGGTAAAGCGTAGCGCGTCCGCGCCATAGGCCGGGATGCCTTCTGGAAACTCTTTTTGCGTGTTTTTGCGCACCTGGGGCGCGGTCTCGGGTTTGCGCAGGCCTTGGCTGCGTTTGTCGAGCAGGGGTTCGAGCGAAATGCCGTCGATCAAATCCACCGGGTCGAGCACATTGCCTTCGGACTTGCTCATTTTCTTGCCTTGGGCGTCGCGCACCAGGCCGTGGATGTAGACGTGCTTGAAGGGCACCCTTCCGGTGAAGTGCGTGGTCATCATGATCATTCTGGCGACCCAGAAGAAGATGATGTCGTAGCCGGTGACTAGCACGCTGGACGGGAGGTAGAGGTCGTAGTCGGTCAGGCTCGCCTTTGTTGCTGGGGTGGCTTGGTTGGCGTTGGCGCCGCTGGCGAGCGTGCCGGACTCGGTCTTGCTCATACTCGCTTCGCTCGCCAAATCGCTGCGTCCGAGCCCGGCCCGCTCGCCAGCTGTTGCGGCGGTGGACGGGGAGGAGTCCGTGGTGCTCTTGCTACCGCTATTGCTATTGCTGGCGCTTTCTGGCCAGCCCATGGTGCTGAAGGGGACTAGGGCGCTGGAATACCAGGTGTCGAGCACGTCTTCGTCGCGACGCAGGGTTTTGCCAGGGGCTTGGGCTTGGGCGTCGGCCTCGTTGCGGGCCACGTAGACGCGGCCGTCTTCGTCGTACCAGGCGGGAATCTGGTGGCCCCACCAGAGTTGGCGGCTGATGCACCAGTCCTGGATGTTGTTCATCCACTGGTTGTAGGTGTTGACCCAGTTCTCAGGCACGAAGGTGACTTCGCCGGTTTGGACTGCGTCAATGGCTTTTTGGGCGATGGAGCGTGTGTCAAAGATCACCCCGGCGCCGGGCCGCCCCAAGCCGGGGACGGCCCCCTCGGGGGGCAGCGAACCACGCGCAGCGGGGAGCGTGGGGGCCTTATTCATCGCAACGAACCACTGGTCGGTCAGCATCGGTTCCACCACTTGGCCGGTGCGTGCGCAAATCGGCAGCATCAGTTTGTGGGGCTTGACTTCGAGCAGCAGGCCGTCTTTCTCCAGGTCCACCAGCAGCGCTTTGCGCGCCGCAAAGCGGTCCATGCCCTGGTAGTGCACCGGGCCGTTGTGGTTGACCTTGGCGTCCAGGGTAAAGATGGTGATCAGCGGCAGGCCGTGGCGTTGCGAGCAGGCGTAGTCGTTAAAGTCGTGCGCGCCGGTGATCTTGACGCAGCCCGAGCCAAAAGCGCGGTCCACAAAGTCGTCGGCGATGATGGGAATCTTGCGGTTGCACAAGGGCAGGTCCACCATCTTGCCGAGCAGGTGGATGTAGCGTTCGTCCTCGGGGTGGATGGCCAGTGCGCCGTCGGCCATCATGGTCTCGGGGCGGGTGGTGGCAATCGTCATGCCTTGGCTCAATACGCCGTCAATCAGCTGCGGCCCGTCCGAGAAGGGATACAGGATGTAGTGCATCTTGCCTTCGGACTCGGTGCTTTCCACTTCCAGGTCGCTCACCGCGCTTTGCAAAACCGGGTCCCAATTGACCAGGCGCTTGCCGCGGTAAATCAGGCCTTGCTCGTACAACTGCACAAAGGTCTCGGTCACCGTTTTGGACAGCTTGGGGTCCATGGTGAAGTATTCGCGGCTCCAGTCCACGCTGTCGCCCATGCGGCGCATTTGGGTGGTGATGGTGTTGCCCGACTGTTCTTTCCACTCCCAGACTTTGGACACAAAGTTTTTGCGTGCCTCGGCGGGCGTGGGCCCCATGTCGTGGCGGCTGATGCCCTGGGCCTGCAACTGGCGCTCCACGACGATTTGGGTGGCAATGCCTGCGTGGTCGGTGCCGGGGATCCAGGCGGTGTTGGCGCCGGCCATGCGGTGGTAGCGCGTCAGGCTGTCCATGATGGTTTGGTTAAACGCGTGGCCCATGTGCAGGGTGCCGGTCACGTTGGGCGGTGGCAGCTGGATGGAAAAGGCGGCAGCAACGGCCTTGGGCGCGCCCGTGCCCCGGTAGCCGGCCACGCCGTAGCCGCGCTTTTCCCATTCCGGACCCCAGTGGGCTTCGAGCGCTGCGGGCTCGAACGATTTGGACAAGGAGTTCAGACCGGCTTGGTCCGGGATTTGCGCGGGGGCGTTGCTCATGGGGGTTTGGGGCTCGTGACGGCGGCACAGCGCGACCGTGGGATTGCGGGGATCAAAGGCGTGATTTTAACGAGTGCAAGCACTGCTTCTTGAGGGTATCGGCTTGCAGATACGATGGTGCTATGAGCCGCCCTGAATTCCAACCCATTGCCCACAGCCCCCTGGGCTTTGCCAAGCTTCCTGCTCACTGGGCGCGCTTTGTGATGCCCTTTTTTCTGTCGGTGGTGATGACTTGCGTGATCTCGGGCGCCAGCTCGCTGCGCGGGGTGGGGTTTACGGCTGGCTTCTTGCCGCTGTGGCTGGGTTCCTGGAGCCTGTCCTGGGTGTTTGCCTATCCCACGCTTTTGTTGGTGTTGCCGCTGGCGCGGCGCAAGGGCTGCGTTTGTACGCGGCGAATAGTCGCGGACCAAAGACGCGCGCAGGAGAAGGAAAAGAGGCGCCTCAGTCCCATGGGGATTTGTCAGGCGATGCTGGCTATCGCAAGTCCTTCAACGGCAAAGCCGGATGGCTCTGCGAGCCTGCCCGTTAAAGAAAGCGCGCTCGGGCCACGTTGCGCGCCACCCTTGCAACCGAAGCGCTCATTGACTGGGGCTGCGGAATAGACCAGCAGCCCGAAGCAGCGCGTGGCAGCCATGCTTGCTTAGACATCGCGTGGCTGACAATGCATGGCGCCAGGCTGGCCGTGTCAGCAGGCACTGGGGCCCAACCGACATCTGGCTGTGCAGATCCCAGGTGGGTGAGCATGCCGACAGTGGTGACCAATAAGGCGCTTGCCAGTACCGCGACCGGCACTGCCGTTCGCCAGGCGGGCGCGTGCGTGGTGGCGTGAGCACGCGGGTCATCCTTAGTGGCTTTTGCATTTTCCGCGGCAGTGTCTCCCGATTGGGCTTTGTCCTGGTTGAGGACTGATGCCGCAGCTTGGTGCATTGAATTTGCTATTTGGCCCAGTTGGCTGGTGACGGCGTGGCGCCGGCGGCGCAACTGCGCCATGGCGGCTTCGCGCAATGGGTGCGCCACCGCAGTTGCACCCGGGGCCGTTGCTGCGGCTTGCGCTTGGGCGACAGCTTGGCGCGGGTTCTGAATCGCCGCTTCGGGCCGTGCCTGGCTTGCACTCTGGCGCTGCCCAGTGATTGCCGCAGTAGGCTGCACCGTGATTGCCGCAGTAGGCTGCACCGTGATTGCCGTGGATGAAAAGCTCTGCTGCGGGGTATGAGCTTTGGACGCGGCCTGGCCCATCTGCTTGACAAGCGGTGAGGGCACCGCTTTTTTCCCAGTGGCCTCGTAGTGGTCGAGCTGCTTATGTATGTCGGCGCTGGCGGCCTGGGATTGTTGAAGGCGGTTTCTTGCGCTGTCCAAGGCCTTGGCTGCTTGCGCGATCTCTTCGGGGGCAGTGGGCGAGCGTTGCTTGCGTGCGGGTGCGGGACGCCCCGGTGTTTGCGATGGTATTACCAGCGCAGAGCGGACCGCAGGGTCGTTCGATAGCGATGAGCCATGCATGGGAACGCCCCGCGCTTGCGGCAAGGCACGGGAGATGATGGGCGCGGCACCTCGGCCGCCGCTTCCAATGGGGCGGCGTCCAAAGCTTGCGCTCGGGCCCGTGTCCGCAAAGAGGTCTTGCGGTTGCTCGTCTTGGCGCGGCTTGAACTTGATCGCAGGAATTTCGTTCCTTGCGTCCGCGTGGGAGGTCGATTGGCTGGCAATGCGGTTAAGTTTCTTGGTCGAACCAAAGTCGCTAGAGACCTTGACGATGTTGGCGCGCATGGCGCGGCTAACGGATGCGCCAAGCTTGGCTCCCGAGGCTACATTGGTGCTGCTGTTTGCAGACGCGCCAAATGAGATTCCGGGGGCACCGAAAATATCGTCCGGGTCGCCGTCATCGGCCAGGCGGCTGTCGCGGGCGTAGGTGAATGTGTTGGTTTCAAAGGTGCGGGTGTTTTTGGCGGTGACAGCATCGTGGAAGGGGATGAACTCCTCTTCCGAGTAGCCAAAAGCGGTTCGCATGTTTTGGAATACGACTTTTTCCGCCGCCTCGACCACGCCATCGGCCAGCATGATGTCGCATACATTGGTCAGGATGAATATTTTTTGTTCGGGATTCAAAAACCGGGCTGCCGATGCAAAGAATTTCTCTGATTTGACCTTGAGTGCGTACTTGACCGCCACTTTTTGCAAGCCCTCAAACTCGCCAATCATGTTCTGCAGCCGCCCAATTTCTTCAGGCCCCAGAGATCCGTCGGACGCCATCATGTAAATCAGCGAAGCGGCCATCGCCAGATGCGGTGTCGCCTGCTGCGTAGCGAGTTTTACCGTGTCAAACATGCCCAGCACGGTTTTGTCATTTTTGAGCGTAATCGCCTCAAAATAGGGCTGGAACTCTTCGTCGCTGAATCCGAATGCATCGGTTAGGCGCGCCAGCAGTTCAAGTTCAACAGCGTCCGCTTGGCCGTCCGACAGCATGGCGTCGCACATATTAGTCAGCACACACAGCTTGTCCGATGTGCCCAGTATTTCTCGTGCGTCAGCAATAAACTGCTCCACGGGTACGGACTGCACGTAATCCACCGCACAGCGCAGCAAATCGGCATTTTTGCCAATGACCGACTGCAACTGGTCAATTTCGGATTTTTCCACCTCGCCGTTGGACAGCATCATGTACAAGAGGGCGGCGGCCAGCACCAGCGGGGGTGACAGCTCTATCTGTGCTGCCGCTGCCGGGTCCAAGGCAGCACCAGGCATTTTGAGCTTTTCAATCAGCGCAGCGGGGGAGGATTGGGTAGGCATAGCTACACGATAGCCAGCTCCCGTAGCCTTGCGGATTACATGTTCGTAATTGCCAAATTCATGATTATCTTGTCATTAAAGCCGCGCGGAAAATAACAGCTTTGACACGAAAAAAGGCTTAAAAGCGCAGCGGCGCCGTCAAAGTCAGGGCCGCAGTGTCAGGCTCCAGCACCGAAAACCGCAGAGTTCCCTGATGCACATTGCTAATTTCCTGACAGATGCTCAGGCCTAAGCCCAGTCCATCCACGCCCCGGTTGCGGGCGGGGTCGCCCCGGTAAAACCGGTCAAACGCAAGGGTACTCAAATCTGCGGACAAATGGCTGCTGGTGTTGGTGATGGTCAGCTCCATTGCGTAACCCAGGTGCTGCAGCTTAAAGCCAATGTAGCCCTGTGGCCGGTTGTATTTCATGGCGTTGCTGTACAAGTTATGCACCAGCTGCTTGACCAAAACCGGGTCGCAATGCCATATCACGTTGGGAGCGATTTCGGTTTCGATGCGGATGTCGTCCTGAAAGGCCGCAGCGTCCTCGGCCAACTGCTCCAAAAAGTTGCTCAGGTTGAAGTCTTCCCGCTGCGTGAGCAAGACTTTCGAGTCTGCGCGTGACAGCGTCAACAGTTTGTTGGTCATGTCGATGAGGCGCTCCACCTCGTCGGCCATGTCGCGGGCGCGCAATTGCGTTGGCGCGCCCAGGGGCAGCTCGGCGATCAGGCGTTCGGCGTTGCCGCGCAAAATGGTGAGCGGCGTTTTGAGTTCATGCGATGCGTAGGACGTGAAATTGCGTGCCTTGCGAAAACTTTCGTCAAGGCGAATCTGCAAATCTCGGTAGATGGTTGTCAGGCCATCGAACTCCCGGTATCTGGAATAGGCGAAGTTGGCGGGGTTGAAGTTGTCGGCTGACAGTTTAAGCAGCGATTTTTCCAGCGAGCCAATGGGCACCATCATGAGCCTGATAGCCAACAGGGCGACCAATCCACAAAGAAAAATAATAAAGGGAAGAACCAAAACAAGGGTGCTGTCCCGGTAGCTCCACAAGCGTTCCAGAAAGCGCGCGGTCTCCCTTTTGTTGAGCAAAATATGGGCGCTGTCTGGGGCATTATTGAGCCGCAAACCCACCCACTCAGGACGCGAGGCCATGGTGGCCACAAATCTTTGGAAAAAGGATTCGCTTTGCCCTGGAGAAAGCCATTTCACAATCGACGGGTCTATTTCGCTGCATCGCTTGCTGTCATCGTCTTCCGGGCGCGATGCCTTAACTCCGCAAATGAGGAATGCGTCTGAAACATAGCGCGAAGCGTTTTCGGTGTTTATTTTTCGATAACAACTCAGAAATTCAGTTCGCTTTTCGAGTAGCCCCGCGCAGGGCGCCAAACCCGCCATCATTTCTGTATTGACACTTTGGTAAACATCCATCGTAATGAAGTGTTTGGCCAACAGGCGGTTAGCTGCAATGACCAATCCGCAACTGATGATGATCTGGATGGACAGCAGCAGAGTCAGTGAGCGTATGCGCTTCATAGCGCTTCTTGCGTTCGAATGCGGTAACCCACGCCCCGCACCGACTCGATCGGCAAGGGTGCGGACTCGCTTTTGCGTCCTAGTTTGCGCTTGATGCGCTGAATGCAGACATCCACGACATTGGTCTCTGGGTCAAAGTCGATCTCCCAGACATGGGCCAGAATCTTCTTGCGTGAGAATATTTGCCCGGGCGACTGCATCAAATACTCCAGCAAGCTGAATTCGCGCGGGCTCAGCGCAGCGCTCACGTCCTGCCACTGCGCCTTGCGGGTGATGAGATTGAGGCTGAGCCCGCCAATGTGTAGCACCTGGGGGGTGGTATGCACCGGGGCGCTATGGCGGTGCAACACAGCTTTGATGCGCGCGACAAGTTCCTCCATGAAAAACGGTTTGGGCAGGTAGTCGTCCGCCCCAGTCTCAAACCCTAGTAGGCGGTAAGGCAAGTCCACCTTCGCGCTGAGCATGATCACCGGGGTGGTGTTGCCATCTTGGCGCATCAGTCGCAACAGTTCAAAGCCATCGAGCTTGGGCAGCATGGCGTCCAAAATCACGACCGTGTGCGCGCGCTCCCGGGCGCAAGCCAGGCCAAGTTCGCCGTCGGCGGCATGGGTCACGGCGTAGCCCGCACCTTCAAGCCCGTGCGTTACAAAGTCCGCGATGCGCGGTTCGTCCTCAATCAAAAGAATGCTCAATGGCGGCCACTTTCTGTTGTGAGGACCTGTTTTTCAGGTCGTAATTGGTAAATGGAACGGTTTTGACATTTTCTAACCACAAACCACCATAAGCATGACAATGAAGTAATTGTCTCGGTAAATACGGCACTTAGATGGGTTTTTACTCAAACTTTTGAAAATAGTGCCGATACCTCTATGGCAATCCAAGCGAACACACATCCATGTCACTCACCCTTTCTCCCACAAGCCAGGTTCCCGTTGGAAGGGAAGAGGCTGGGCCGCGCACCTTGGCAGGCTCGCCAGTGGCGCCGCCAGAGGGTGCAGCGCCCAAGGCCGAGCGGGCGCCGGAGCCAAAGCGTGCCGTGGCGCCGGTGGCGTCAGCGTCATTGACTATGAGTTTTCAGGTCGGTAGCGCCCAGGATGGCTTGACGGTTCTCTTGACTGACTCGGTATCGGGCCAGGTGGTTCGGGAAATCAAGCTCGAGAGCGCAAGCAGCCCACACGGAGCCAAAGGCGCTGAGCAGGGTCAGATTGTAGATTTGCGCGTCTGAGTCGAAAAATCACAGCACGCACAGCGCCCGCAGTCTGAGCCAAGCAGAGCGCCCTTGGACAGGCCGACATTGCAGGATTCTGGATAATGCCGTCATGCTCTTCATCCTTTCCCCCGCCAAGTCGCTTGATTACGAATCCCCCTTGAGCGGTCAGCCCCACACCGCGCCGCTGTTTGCCAAGCAGTCCAAAGCCCTCATTGAGGTGCTGCGCGACTATTCACCCCTGCAAATTGCCCAGCTCATGGACCTGAGTGACACGCTCTCGGGCCTGAATGTGGCGCGCTACCAGGCCTGGTCGTCCCGGGCGACCGAGAAAAACGCGCGCCAGGCGCTGCTGGCCTTTAATGGCGATGTGTATGACGGCCTGCAGGCACGCACCTTGGGCGCCGACGCCCTGGCCTGGGCGCAAGACCATGTGTGCATCTTGAGCGGCCTGTACGGCGTGCTGCGCCCGCTGGACTTGATGCAGCCCTACCGCTTGGAGATGGGAACGGCGTTAGCCACAACGCAGGGCAAAAACCTGTATGAATTCTGGGGCGCGCAGATCAGCGACTACCTCAACACCCGCTTGCGCGCCGATGCCAGCCCGGTGGTGGTCAACCTCGCCTCGCAAGAGTATTTCAAGTCGGTGCAGCTGCAAGCGCTGAAAGCGCCGGTGGTCGAATGCGTGTTTCAGGAAAACCGGGGTGGCCAGTACAAGATCATCAGCTTTTCGGCCAAGCGGGCGCGCGGCATGATGGCGCGCTTTGCCATTGACCAGCGCCTGAACCATCCCGAACAACTGCGCGCCTTTGACGCCGACGGCTACGCCTGGAGCGCCGCAGCGTCGAGCCCGCAGCGTCTGGTGTTTCGCCGCGAAGCCCCAGGAGCCGGCGCATGAACAACCACCCGGAACAGTCACCCTTGGGCAAAACCGCGCGCTACGCCGACCAGTACGACGCTTCGCTGTTGTTCCCCATTGCCCGTGCGCCCAAGCGCGCCGAAATTGGCCTGGACGCGGCACCCCCCTTTTTCGGCGCTGACATGTGGACCGCGTTTGAGCTGAGCTGGCTTAACGCCCGGGGCAAGCCCCAAGTGGCGATTGCGCACTTCACCGTGCCCTGCGAGTCACCCAACATCATTGAGAGCAAGTCCTTCAAGCTCTACCTCAACAGCTTTAACAACACCCGTTTTGACGACGCGGCGCAAGTGCAAGAGCGTCTGCGCGCCGACGTGAACGAGGCGCTATGGCGCGGCGCCGAGCGCAAGGGCACGTCGGGTCTGCGCCTGCTGGGCCCCGAGCTGTTTGACCGCGAGCCCGTCTATGAGCTCGATGGCCTGAATCTCGACCGCCTTGAGGTGGAATGCAGCCGCTACACCCCGGCCCCGGACCTGCTGCGCACCGTGGAAGCAGCACAAAAAGAGGGGCCAGTGTCTGAGGTGCTGGTCAGCAACCTGCTCAAAAGCAATTGCCTGGTCACCGGCCAGCCCGACTGGGCCAGCGTGCAGATCAGCTACACCGGCGCGCAGATGGAGCAAGAAGGCCTGCTGCAATACCTGGTGAGTTATCGCAACCACGACGAGTTTCATGAGCAATGCGTGGAGCGCATCTTTATGGACATCTGGACGCGCTGCAAACCGATGAAGCTCACGGTGTACGCCCGTTACACCCGCCGCGGCGGCCTCGATATCAACCCCTTTCGTACCAGCCACCCGCAGCAGTTGCCCGCCAACACCCGCACTGCGCGCCAATAAACAGCACTTTATTAGCAGGGAAAAGCATGACCGCTCAGCTGGCCACCGTAGACATCAGCAGCCTTTTTGACGCCCAGGCCAGCGTGCAAGACCGCGCGCATTGCCGCGACGCCTTGCACCACGCGCTGCGCGACACCGGTTTTGCGGTGCTGCGCGGCACCGGCGTGCCGCCGCAAACGCTCTCCAACATGCGCCAGGCGGTGGCGGCGGTGTTTGACACGCCGCGCAGCCAGTACCGCGACTGGGTGGTGCAAAAAGACAATTACCGGGGCTACGTGCCGCTGGCCTATTTCACGCCCAACGCTGGAGGCGCCCGCGCCGACCAGTACGAGGCCTGGAAGCTGCACTGGCAGGCCAGCGCCAGCGACCTGGTTTGCGCTGCGTCTGCACTCTACGGCCCCAACCGCTGGCCGCCGGTGAACTTTGACGTACAAGGCGCGGTGCAAGCCTATTGGACTGAGATGACGCGCGTGAACGACGCTTTGTTGGTGGCCTTGTTTGAGGCCCTGGGCCTGGACCCGGCGGTGGTGCTGGCCATGATGGACAAGCCCCTGACCAATATGAC
>CAMDHS010000047.1 GCA_945898115.1 Comamonas sp. lk | reverse complement strand
TGCGCACCACCTGCACGGCTTTTACCGGCGCCTGTTCACTGGCAAAGCGCAGCAGCGCACGGTGGGGTTTGTCATCGGAGAGTTTGCATTCCACCAGTTCGGTGAGCTGAGCCTTTTCGCTCAGGGCGAAGTCCACTTCGGCGCCGTCTTTGGTGCGGATGTAGTGCACAGCGGCCTCTTTGCCCTGCACGTCGTGCTGCCACTGCACTTGTTTGAGTAGCGCGGTGGCAACCAAGTTTTCAAAGCGGATGCCCTCGTCGCCTTCGACCAATCCGGTGTCATAAAAATAGACCTTGGGCGCCTGCAAGACCGATCGGCCAATGTTGTGGTGCCAGGGACGCACCACGAACACAATAAACAGCGCCTCCAGAATGTCGAGGTATTTTTTGAGTGTGACCGGCGACACCGCCAGATCGCGCCCGATGCTCGCCAGCGACAGGGGCGATCCCGCCCGCGTGCGCAGCATTTCGGCGAACAGGCGGATGGTGCCCAACTCTTGAATGCGTGAAAACTCCAGCACGTCGTTGCGCACCAGGCCATCAAAGTACTGGCGGCGCCAGCGCTGGGCTTCTTCGTCGCTTTCCGCCAAGCACGGCTCTGGAAAGCCGCCGCGCGCCAGTAAGTGGGTCAGCGCGTCCTCGGGCGAAGTGCCGGTTTGTTCGCACCATTCGCGCACCGAAATCGGGTGCAGGCGCAGCCCAAAAAAGCGCCCGGCCAGCGATTCGCCACTTTGCCGAAAAGTGTCCATGCGGGCGCTGCCGGTGACCAGCACTTGCTGCCCAGCAGATTTACCGTCGTACACGCCTTTAAGCCAAGATTTCCAGCCCGGCATTTTGTGCACTTCATCGAGCACCAAGAGCGGCGCCTGCGGGCTCCAGCGCTGACCCAGGATGATGGCGCGGTCGCCGGCAACGTCGTAATTCAAATATTGGCCGCCGCGCTGCGCGATCAGGGCACGGCTCAGCGTGGTCTTGCCGACCTGGCGCGGGCCGGTCAGGAACACCATTTTGCGGGCCAGGTCGGCCTGGACGCGGTCATCAAGATAACGTTTCATACACGTATTTTGCGACTAAACGAAAGAACTTTATTATTTAGTCGCGACTTTTTAATAACTATAGATGAAAAAGTCGCAATTTGGCTGCGAGCACGCACTGACACCAAACCGCCCCACAGACGTCACAGACGCTTCACTGGGGCAAGTCATTCTCTGGTCGCGGCAAGTCGCCGTGCTTTATCAAAGAATAGGTATCCCATGACCGAAAACACATCCCCCGTAAGCGAAGACCTGTTGGACGACGAAGTCGAAACCATTGGTGACTACCACCGCATGGCGGCGCGCCACTTCGATGCGGCAGCCAAACACCATGTAGCGGCCGCATTGGCGGACGATGAAGGGCACGACGAAGCGGTCGTGCGCCACGCCCACCTGGCCTACCGCCACCAACTCAACGGTGTGCAATACGCCGAAATCGCCGCCATGGAAAGCGAAAGCTTGGGCGATGAGTTTGATATTGCCGACGAGATCGAATCCGAATAATCCACCCCCCCTACAAACGGCCTGCGCCCCGCAAGAGGCTCAGGCCGTTTGCTTTTGCCAAAACCCAGCGCTGCCGTAGTGCAGCTTCAAGAAGTCGATCCACAGCCGCACGCGCAGCGCCAGGTGTTTGCGCTCGGGGAACACGGCGTAGATGCCGTTGGGTGGGGCGGCAAAGTCTTCGAGCACGGCTACCAACTCGCCTGCAGCAATCTCGGCTTCGACTTCCCAGGTGCTGCGCCAGGCGATGCCCCAACCGCGCAGGCACCAGTCGTGCAGCACCTGCCCGTCCGAGCAATCCATGGGGCCCGAAGGGCGCAGGTAGGCCACTTCAAACCCATCGCCCTTGGGCAGCTGAAAGGCCCAGCCGCGGGTTTGCGAAGCGTCGCTGGACAAGGTCAGGCAGTCAAAGCGCGACAGGTCGCTGGGCTGCTGGGGCCGGCCGTGACGCGCCAAAAAGGCAGGCGTTGCTACGCACAGGCGCCGGTTGTCGGCCAGACGCACGCTGACCAAATCAGAGTCCGGCATATCGCCCACGCGCACCGCGCAGTCAAAGCCTTCAACGGCGATGTCCACCAGGCGGTCGCTCAGGTTGAGCGAAATAGTGACCTCCGGGTGCAACTCGCGAAACAGTGGCACCAAGGGCGCGATATGGCGTCGGCCAAACCCTGCGGGGGCAGTGACACGCAGGTGGCCGCTGGCCTGCACGCCGCCTGCGCTGACGCTGGCCTCGGCATTAGCCAGATCGGCCAGCAGGCGCTGGCAGTCTTCCAAGAAGGCGCTGCCTTCGTTGGTGAGGCTCAGGCGCCGGGTGGTGCGCAGCAGCAGTTTGACGCCTAGGCGTGCCTCCAGCGCGTCGAGGCGTCGGCCAATAATGGCCGGTGCCAGCCCCAGGGCGCGCGCAGCGCCTGTGAGGCTTCCGCGCTGCGCCACGGACACAAAGGTTTCTAGCTGCTTGAGCTTGTCCACGGCTACTCGGGCGCCAAAACCACACCGTTGTCCACCAAGACGGCAATTTCGGCGTCGCTGTAGCCCAGGCTTTGCAGCAGCGCGCGGCTGTGTTCGCCCAGCCGGGGCGGATCGAGCCGCAGGCCCAGGCGCTGGCCGCCCAGCGTGAGCGGCAGCAAGGGCGTGGCGGTTATACGGCCGTCAGGCAGGGTCATGGGCGCCAGGCCACCGGTGGCTTGCAGGTGCGGGTCGTCAAACAAGTGCTGCGGGGCTGTAATCGGTGCAAACGGCAGGCCGTGGCGTTCAAACACCTGTGCCAACTCGGATGCGCTGCGCTCGGCCAGGCGCTCGCGCAGCAGGGGCATCATCCAATCGCGGGCGCGCACCCGGTCGTTGTTGGTGGTCAGGCGCGTGTCGGCAAACAAGTCGGCAAAGCCAAAGGCCTCGCAAAACACCCGCCACTGCGTGTCCCCCACCACGGCCAAAAAGATTTGCGCGCCGCCCTGCACGCTGAACACGTCGTAAATGCCCCAGGGCGAGATGCGCTCGGGCATGGGCGCGGCCGCCTGGCCCGTCACTGCAAACTGCAGCATGTGCTGCGCTACCAAAAAGATGTTGTTCTCAAACAGCGCCGCCTGCACCTCTTGGCCCTTGCCGGTTTGCTGGCGCTGCATCAGCGCGGCCATGGCACCCATGGCGCCAAACAGGCCGCCCATGATGTCGTTCACACTGCTGCCCGCGCGCAGCGGGTCGCCGGGCCGACCGGTCATATAGGCCAGACCGCCCATCATTTGCACCACTTCGTCCAGCGCGGTGCGGTGGTCGTAGGGGCCAGGCAAAAAGCCTTTGTGGCTGACGTAAATCAGGCGCTCGTCAAGCTTGCTTAACGATGCGTAGTCGAGCCCGAGCTTTTGCATGGTCTCGGTCTTGAAGTTCTCGCTCACGATGTCGGCGGTGGCAATCAGGCGCAGCACTACCTCACGGCCCTGCGGGCTTTGCAGGTCTAGCGCAATGCTCTTTTTGTTGCGGTTAAACAGCGGGTAAAAACCGGCGCCGCTGCCCAACAAGCGGCGCGTGCTGTCGCCGGTGAGTGGTTCGACCTTGATCACCTCGGCGCCCAAGTCGCCCAGCGCCATGCCGCAGGTGGGGCCCATCACCATGTGGGTGAACTCGACGACGCGCACTCCCGCAAGGGGCAGGGTGCGCGGCGTGCTGGGTGACGGATTGGCGGGCTGTGGGTCGGCGGTAGTCATGGGGTTTGGAGCAGAGCGAGGTATTCCGGGCGATTAGTGGCCATGCCTTTGAAGCTGCGCAGCAGGTCTCTGAAATCGGGCGCGGTGGTGCCGTGCACGCGGGCGACGATGCCACCCACGCACTCAGGGCGGGTCATGGCAAGTTCCCGTGGGGAGCCATTGGCTCTTGAGCCTTAAGAGGCACATCTTGCGCCGCAGGATGGCTCTGCGTGAGTACGCCATGCTGCACGACCACAACGCATGTGCCTGTTTGTACCGCCAACTCCCGCGCCCGCAAAGCAGCACGCTGCAACGCTGCTCGTGACAGGCGCAGGTCGCTGTCACGGGCGAATTCGATGGGCTGCATATTCATGACTTTTCGCTCCAATCCAGATCGGCATTCGCGTTCTTTCGCTTAGAAACTCTGGGTGAATATTGCTATTTAGCATTGCCAAGTAACTCGGCTTGAAGGCGACGTGTACCGCGAATCAGGTTTTGAAAGCTTGGGGAGCGACCGTTGTCCAAGTCGAGGTGCTGTCCCAGTTTTCTAGAGCCAGCTACCTTCTCATAGCAGCTGCGGGTGAGCGTCTTCAACTCTAAGCTGGGGCTTCCCAGGCGATCTGGCGCACGGAACTTTTTGACCCCTTGCTTGGCGGCCAACCCACCTATTTCCAGTGCTTGTTCAACGGCCAAAAGATCAGCCAAGTAGTAGGTCTCCAACTCCTTGCACGCGATGCGAACCAAGCAGTCTGAAGCGCGGCCCGATTTTGCGCAAAGATCCAGCAGTCGAGCCTTCAATACGCGACAGTCGTGGTAGCTGTCCTGGTCTTGAAGGACGATAAAACGCGCATTCGGATTCAAGTAAGCCCGAACTTTGCCAGCCAATTGCTTCTGAAGGTCTTGCTTTCCCCTGAATGGGATAAGCCGAACGGTAATGTCTGGGTGCAAAAAACGCGGTAACAGTGACTCCAGCATTGCCTTCGCCGAGGGCTCCTCTAGGAGGAAAACTAGCTCCTTCATTTCGGATCGACCCCGTCAAAAAAGCCTTGGTTCCATAAATTCCCCAGCATGTCCCCCTGGGCCATGTATGCGGCGACTTGCAGGTTGTCTCGCGCGCGATGGATTTCGGTGCGACCGGACTCCTTGACCAGCCAACACACCTCGTCCAACTCCATTGCATTGAGGAAGTCGGGCGAGTGGGTGGATACAAACACCTGCCCACCCCGCCGGGCATAGGAGCGAAACTCCTCGGCCAACTCAACCATCAGTTGCGGATAGAGTTGGTTTTCTGGCTCCTCGACGCACAGCAAGGGGTGCGGCTTGGGGTCATGAAGCAAGGTCAGATAGGCGAACATTTTGATCGTCCCATCCGATACATAGCGATCCAAAAACGGCGTTTTGAATGACCCGTCCCGAAAGCGAAGCGTCAAGTACCCATCGTCCATCAACTTGGGCTCTACCGAACTCACACCGGGCACGCGCTGCGACATCGTGGACAAAATGGTCTGAAAAACTGCTGGGTGTTGTTCGTGGAAATATCGCGCGACCAATGGGAGGTTGTCACCGCTTTCAGACAGATGCTCTGTATCGCCGGATGCTTCTTTGCGCCCTCGCGCCGCATTAATATGGAAATCAGACACATGCCAGTTTTCAATCAACCGGCGAAAAGCGCTGGCGGCCTTGAAGCGCTCAAACTGACCCAAACCTTTGATTGCCAAGGTGTCCGGTGCGACCTTTTGGCTCTCGTTCTCAAGCTGCTCATCCTTGAGCTGGAAATCCTCTTCGTTGGTGATCGCGTAGCCCTCACCCCTGGAAAAGTCGAGAAAGTGGTAAGGGCTCCCGTACCGCCCGCGCTTGTAGCGAAGTATTTCCCTCTTCACCACGGGAGCGCCCGCTTCCTCTGCAATTTCTAGCGAATAAGTCACCAGTCTCTCTACGCCAGTAATCTCCATGCGATATTGCAGTTCGATCAGAATCGCGTCCTTCTCAGGGTCACACCCACGGCTCAGCACCTCCCGAAACCGACCACGTTTATCAAGCGCCTGCCGGACGTTGCCCTTTAGGCAGTCGTGCAGAAAACCAAACACATCAAATAACGTGGACTTACCCGATCCATTGGCACCGACCACGACGAGAAACGCCGGAATATCACGCAGTTGAACATCGCGAAAAGCTTTGAAGTTCTTCAGGTGGATGGATTCAATTCTCATGGTGTAGGTTCCAGAATGCATGAGTACATGCAAGTTTTTCTTGGTTCAAGGCGATGCTTCAGACTTTAGCGGCAATGTAGAGATAGAAGGCCACCTTTAACACTTGGATGAACTCTACGACGCGGATGCCCGCCAAGGGAAGTGGTTTGTTTACGTTCATTTTTGTCACTAATGGATTGCAAATTTCCTACATAGTATCCGCATAAGGATGGAATACATTAGCTACGTACAGTTTTGCACCGCGCGTGCGCAGGTGTCTCACCTTGCCGCCCCCGCTTTTTGTCATTAAGGAAATTCGATTTATGGCCACCGCCCGCACCTCTATTGCACGCCTGCAAGTTGCCACCGTGCTCCAGCAGTTCATCGACAGCCAGGTTTTGCCCGGCACCGGCGTGAGCCCGGCGGCGTTCTGGAAGGGTTTTAGCGCCATCGTGACCGACTTGGCGCCCAAGAACATCGCGCTCTTGGCCGAACGCGACCGCCTGCAACTTGAAATCGACGCCTGGCACAAGGCCCACCCCGGCCCGATTGCCGATATGGCGGCTTACCAAGGCTTTCTACAAAACATCGGCTACCTGGTGCCCGTGCCCAAAAAGTCGCGCATCACCACCAAAAACGTGGACGCCGAGTTGGCCGTGCAAGCCGGCCCGCAGCTTGTGGTGCCCGTGCTCAACGCCCGCTATGCCCTCAACGCCGCCAACGCGCGCTGGGGCAGTCTGTACGACGCGCTGTATGGCACAGACGTCATATCCGAAGACGGTGGCGCCACCAAAGTCAGCGCCACGGGCAAGCCCTACAACCCCAAGCGCGGCAAGAAAGTAATTGCCTACGCCCGCAATGTGCTCGACCGCACCGTGCCCCTGCGCAAAGGCTCGCACATGGACGCGATCGCCTACAGCGTGAAGAACGGCAAGCTCGCCGCCAAACTCAAAGACGGCAGCAACACCAGCTTGCAAGACGCGGCGCAGTTCATCGGCTTTCAAGGCGCGGCCAAAGACCCGTCTTCGGTGCTCTTGCAGCACAACGGCCTGCACTTGGACATCCGCATTGACCGCAACACCGCCGTCGGCAAGACCGACGCCGCAGGCGTCTTTGATGTGGTGCTCGAGGCCGCCCTGTCCACCATCCTGGACTTGGAAGACTCGGTAGCCGTGGTGGACGCGGACGACAAAGTGCTGGCCTACAGCAACTGGCTGGGCATTTTGCAAGGCACACTTACAGAGACCATCCACAAGGGCGACAAAACCTTTACCCGTGGCCTGAACGCGGACCGCGTCTACACCGGCGCTGACGGCCAACCGGTAACGCTGCATGGCCGCTCGCTGATGTTTGTGCGCAACGTGGGCCACCTGATGACCAACCCGGCCATCACCTACACCGACGCCGCAGGGCAAACGCGCGAAATCCCCGAAGGTATTCTGGACGCCGTGGTCACCACCACCATCGCCCTGCACGACCTCAAGCGCACCAAGAAAGACGCAGCCGCCGGCATGGTGCGCAACTCGCGCAAGGGTTCGGTCTACATCGTCAAACCCAAAATGCACGGCCCGGCCGAAGTTGCCTTTGCCGACGAGCTGTTTGGCCGCGTAGAGCAAATGCTGGGCCTGCCTGCCAGCACCGTCAAGCTTGGCATCATGGACGAAGAGCGCCGCACCAGCGTCAACCTGCAAGCCTGCATTGCTGCGGCCAGCAGCCGTTTGGCCTTTATCAATACCGGGTTTCTGGATCGCACCGGCGACGAAATGCACACCGCCATGCACGCCGGCCCCATGGTGCGCAAGGGCGAAATGAAAACCAGCGCCTGGATACAAGCCTACGAGCGCAGCAACGTGATGGTGGGCTTGGCCTGCGGCCTGCGCGGCAAAGCGCAAATCGGCAAAGGCATGTGGGCCATGCCCGACCTGATGAAGGCTATGTTGGAGCAAAAAATTGCCCACCCCAAAGCCGGTGCCAACACCGCCTGGGTGCCCAGCCCCACCGGCGCCACCCTGCACGCCCTGCACTACCACCAGGTGCTGGTGAGCGAGGTGCAAAAGGACCTAGAAGCCATTGACTTCAGAAAAGAACGCGCCGCATTGTTGACCGGTCTGCTGACCATCCCCGTGGCCGCCGACCGCAACTGGAGCGCCAGCGAGAAGCAGCAAGAGCTCGACAACAACGCCCAGGGCATTTTGGGCTATGTGGTGCGCTGGGTCGACCAGGGCGTGGGCTGCTCCAAAGTGCCCGACATCCACAACGTGGGCCTGATGGAAGACCGCGCCACCCTGCGCATTTCCAGCCAGCACATCGCTAACCGGCTGCTACACCGCGTGGTCACCAAGAAGCAAGTGCAAGAAACCTTTGAGCGCATGGCCGGCGTGGTGGACCAGCAAAACGCCGGTGACGCCGCCTACTTGCCCATGGCCGGACACTTCAAAACGTCCATGGCCTACAAGGCTGCGTGCGACTTGGTGTTTAAAGGCCTGGCGCAGCCCAGCGGCTACACCGAGCCGCTGCTGCACGCTTGGCGTCTGAAGGTGAAAGCCAAGGCTTAAGCCTGCAAGTTGCGCGCTTTGGGCGCATGTGAAAACGGCACCTGCGGGTGCCGTTTTTTATGGGACGTCGGCCCTGACCCTAGCCGATGTGGCACGTGCAAAGGCGGGTTGCATCGCCTATGATGCACAAAATTTTGTACAAAATTTTGCCTATCAGGAGTTTCCAATGGCATTTTCTGCGAGCGACGTGATTCCACTTTCACTGGCACGGGCCACCTTCTCTGAGCTGGCCGACCAGGTCAAGGCCGGGGCTGAAAAGATCGTCACCAAGAACGGGGAGAGCTATGTGGCCATCATTGACGCCCAGCGCCTGGACTACTACCACCAGCTAGAGCGTGAGCACATTCACCTCAGGCTGATTGAAGATGCCAGCCTGGGCCTGCAAGATGTGGCGGCGGGCCGGGTTACTGAAGCTCGCGCCGGCTTGGCCGCATTAAAACGCAGCCGCGCAGCCAAGTGACCCTGCCGCACACCGTCCACCTCACGGCCAACTTTGAGCGCAACCTGGCCGACGTCGCGCAGTTTCTTGAAGCGGCGCAAGCACCCCGGGCCTTTGATGCCGTGCTTGACGAGTTGTTGGAAACCGTGGTGCCCAACCTGGAGCGTTTTCCCGATATGGGCCGGCGATTTCTGTCGCGCCCGGTGCGCTCTATTGAAGCCAGCAATGCGCTAGCCAAGTTGCAGCATCAGCTTGCGGCAATTGCACAAGACGGCGAAATCCGCCAATACGTGATGGCGCATTACCTTGTGTTGTACGCGCACTTTGACACCCGCGTTTATCTGCTGTCGATCAGGCACCACAAGCAGTTGTCGTTTGATTTTTTAGCGACTGGCCTGATTGTTTGAATATGCCCGGCGGTCTGGCTAAACGCCTGCGCCCCCCAAGCCCCCCGCCTCCACCGCACACCGCGCTGATGCCAGATCCCAGCCAGCCCAGCCGCAGCTCTTGAAGAACACAGGGCCGGTGCTGCGGCTTGCTGCGTAGGCCGTCCAAGTCGGTGATTGGTTGACGACGTCGCCCAGCGCTGGCAAAGCGCCCACGTCGATACCCGCCTGAAGCAGATCGCCCGCCTCATGGTCGGCGTCGCGGGTATCAACCACCAGCATGCCCTCGGCGCCCAAGCGGCGGCAGATGGCGGCGTCCCACTCCACCATGCGCGGCGTGAACGCGCCCACGGCGGCCACAAAAGCGTCGGGCCGGGGCATGGCGCGCAAGGCCACCGCTTGGGCCGAGGTGGTGCTGACCACCAGCGGGCAATCGGCCAGTGCGGCATCCGCATCGTCCACCCGTTTGGCGCGCAGGCCCAGACTGTGGCAGTGGCGCACCAAGGCGTCGGCCGATTGAGTGCTGCGCGAAGCCACCCACACCTCTTGCACGCCCAGGCCTGCGGCAAAAGCCTCCACGTGGGAATGCCCCTGCACGCCCGCGCCCACCACCAGCAGCGGGCCATTGATGTTGCGCGCCAGCTTTTGCGCCGCCAGCAGCGACGCAGCAGCCGTGCGCCGGGCCGTCACCGTGGGGCCGTCCAAGATGCACAGGCGCTGGCCGGTGATGGCGTCAAACACCACCACGTCGCCCTGAATGCTGGGCAAACCGCGCGTGGCGTTTTCGGGAATAAAGGTAATGAGCTTGCTAATCGCCAGGCGCGCGTCGGTGGCGGGCATCACAAAAAAACTGCCGCCCCCGGCCAGGGGCTGCACCAGGCGCGCGGGCACGGTGACCGACGGGTCGCGCAGCAGGTCTTGCAGGTGCTGCGCCAGCGCGGGGTATGGCAGGGCTTGGGCGGTTTGGGCGGGGGTGAGGTGGGTGGTCATGGGGGAAGGCTACACCTTCGCCTGCCGCCAACATTCTGGCGTGGTGATGGGCTTCAAAAAACAAATTTCCGCTTTGTCTTGCATCCGTGGTTCTTCCCTTGAATAAGGCGTTAAGTGCTTGCCGCCAGCACATCCGCCAAAAAATAATTTGTTCAGCATCACGATCTTTACGTTTTTAATGTTTTAAACATTTAATTTGTACAAATCTGTACCGACGTCTTCATCAATGAACTGAAGGAGTTGGCACATGCAACTTGAATTGAACTCCCTGGGCCTGGCAAGGCTGGGCCGAACAGCTACGGGCGTTTACCTTGGTATGTTGTTAGCGGCCTGCGGTGGTGGTGGCGGCGGCGCTTCGACGCAAGCTTTGGACACAGTGACCCTTGAGTTGAGCCTGCTGCCCTTATCGCAAGCGGTAGCGACGCAGGTCGCCCAGCCCATGGTGCAGGTGTCCGGAACCGTAGTGGTAGAGCCGATGGCCAATGCCTACGACACCCCAACCTACTCACCGGCGCAGGTGCGCAGCGCCTATGAAATGGCCGCGCTGCCCGACTGGCGCAGCGCGCTCACACCCGCGCAATCGGCGTCCTTGGGTGCGGGTCAGACGGTGTACCTGATCAACGCCTACCATAACACCCAGATTGCGCAAGAACTGGCAGCGTTCAACGACCGCTTCGGCCTGCCGCCCTGCCGTGTCACGCGCATGGCGCCGCCGCAAGCCCTGCCCTTGCCCGCGGCGTCAGCTTCGGGCTGCGAATTGCTGCTTGTTGCAAGTACATCAGCGGGAGACATCAGCACCGACGTTCCCGGCTACGTCGGCGCTTGGGCCAGTGAGGCGGCGCTCGATGTGCAATGGGCACACGCTACGGCGCCGCTGGCGCGCTTGGTGCTCATTGAGGCACCGAACGCTGCTTTGAGCAGCATGCTCGGGGCCATCAAGTTGGCCAACAAGATGGGGCCGGGCGTGGTGTCCATGAGCTTTGGCTGCGCAGAAGGCCCTTGGACGGACACGATGGACACGCTGTTTTCCAGTGACACCATGTCGTACCTGGCCGCCACCGGCGACGACGGGCCCGAGCTTTCCTGGCCAGCGGTGTCGCCCCGCGTGCTGGCGGTGGGCGGCACCACCTTGCGGCACACCCAGGGCGGCGCCCGCGCGGAGACCAGTTGGTCAGCCACCGGAGGAGGTTTTAGCGCCTATACGGCGGCACCGTCCTACCAAAACGGCGCAGTGCTGGGCCTGGCAGGCCAAGCCATGCGAAGCGTGGCCGACGTCGCACTGAACGCCGACCCCATCACGGGCCAGTATGTTGCGCGCATCGCGCCGGGCGCCACCCTGCCCACCTGGGTAAGCGCGGGTGGCACCAGTTTGGCCACAGTGCAGTGGGCGGGCTTGCTGGCCGTGGCCAACGCCCAGCGCGCACTGGCAGGAAAACCTGTATTGGGCGCGCCGCACGCGGTGCTCTACGGCCAAATTGCGGCGCTGCCCGGCGCTTACGCCGCCGCCTTTGGCGACATCAGCAGTGGCGCGAACGGCAATTGCGCCAGTTGCGCCGCCAAGCCGGGCTACGACACACTCAGTGGACTAGGTACTCCAAAAGTCGAGGGCCTGCTCGCCTTGCTCTCACAAACCCAGGCCATCACCGCCCCCGTGACGTCTGCTAAACCGGGCGGAACCGACATACGTGCCGACGTATTTTCAGCCACTGCGGGACAGGTTTTTGAAGCCAATATCGCATTCTCAGACCCTTCGGCATCGCGGCTCACGGTCACGATTTCGGGCGTGCCCAAGGGCGTGGAATGGTCTGTCCGTGGCACGGTGGTGGTCGCCCGGTGGACCAACCCACGTGCGGGCAGCTACCCGTTGGTGGTAGCCGCACGCAATGACTTGGGGCAAACCGCCCAGGCCAACCTGACCTTCACCGTGCGGTAGCAAGCGCGCAAGCTGCCGTGACTCCGTGGGCCTACAAGCCCATAACCGGCTTGGTGCTAGGGCGCAGCGGCGTGAAGATGGAGCGGCGCCCCCTGCCCCTAGCCCAAGTGCAGGCTATGGCGCTCGCAAAACAGCTCGCCGGTAAACACCTTGACGTGCAGGCCCATGGCCTGGGCCTCGCGCGCGGTCAGGCCGCTGCTGTACGGAAACGTGTCCACCATGGTCCGAAAACCTCCCAATATCTCCAGCGCCTGACGGTGCGAAGTGGGGCACACAAACTCGGCGCGGGCTTTGGAACCGTCTAGCGCCGCCTCCACCTTGGCGCGGGTGCGCGCGTATTGAAACTGCTGGTGCACAAAGCAAACTGGCCCGGTCATCTGGCGCAGATACGCCATAAAGGCGCGTGAGAGTTTGGCGGGGTTGGAAAACACCACCGGCGTGCGGCTGCGCCGGGCCCACGGGGTAAGCGCTGGCAAATAGCTTGGCGGCGTGTAGGTGGCGTAGCCCTCGGGAATGTTGACCAAGGGCTCTGAATACAAGTGTTGCAAATGCAGGGGCGACTGCCAGGGGTCGCCAATCCAGCCGTCAAAGCTTTCTAGCCCCGTGGTCATGCTCTGGCCGCCCACCCATTTGTACATGGCGCGCGCGGGTTTGGCCGACAGGGCCTTGAGCGCCACCGGGTCCATCCAGCCGCCCAGGTCGTAGAGCACGTCCAGGTCTTGGGCGTGGATGCTGCGCGCCAGCGCCTCGGCCGACAAGGCCTGCACGTCTAGCCATTGGGGGCTTAGGGCGCGAAAGGCGGCGCTGGCCCAGTCGGACTTGTAGCCTCGGTTAAAAACCACGATGTCCGAGCCCCGGGCCACATGCTGCCAGCCAGCAATCGTCAAAAAATACACCGGCGAATTGCAAAACAGCGGAGAAATAATGCCCACACGCGGGCGCGCCTTGGCCGCGCGGCGCGGCGCCAGCGGTGGCAGTTGCAACTGCGACAAACGCATGTACTGCTTTGAGAAGGCCATTACCCGCTGCGTCAACTCGGTGGCAGACATATCGCGGTCGTACAGGCTGGCCATGAGCGTGGTCAGCTCGGCGTCCACCGCGTGCTGCGACTGGTTTAACAAGGGTTGCACCAGCGCAATGGCTTGTAGGGGCAGGCCAAAGATATTCATGGCCAGATCGGCCTTGGCCACCAGCGCTTCGCCCTGACCCGGCTGCAACTTGAGCACGGCGTCAAAGCTGGCATCGGCCGCCTCCATCTGGCCCAGGGCTTTGTGGGCGCGGCCAAGGAGGAGCTGGCTTTGCCACTGCGCGGGCGCCAGCGCCAGTGCGCGCTGGGCGCTTTCCAGGGCCTGCTGCGCCTGGCCCAGCGCCAGATGCGCGGCGCCCAGGTGGTGCTGAATTTGCGGCACGCGGGGCAGCCATTGGGCGGCCGGCAGCAGCAGTTCGCGCGCCTCGGTCCAGCGGCCTGCGTTGAGCGCGCGTTCGGCCCGGTCTAGCCAGGCTTGCAGGTCTTGGGGGCGTTCGGGCAGGCTTTGCATTGGCATTAGCCGAACAGTTGCAAGAGCTGCGGGTTGTGCACCCGAGCGTCAAAGCCGGCGGCGGCGCGGGCTTTGTACAAGGCGCGGTCGGCTGGGTTGACGCCGGCGCTCTCTTTGTCCCAGTCGGCTTCTACCAGCACGCTATTGGGCTCGTAGACATAGCGGCCTTGTTCGCGGGCAATGACCGTGAGCTCGGTGTCGGCGTAGTGGCTGCGGTAGGCGCTGTGGAAAAAATCACCACCATAGACCGACTGCGCCCAGGCGCGCTCGGCCAGGCCAAAGGCGGCCAACTGGCCCTGCCATTTGCCGTCGTTAAAGCCCAGCAGACCGGCATTTTTGGCCTGCAGCGCGCGCAGCGCCAATGCCAACCAGGCGCGCCCGGCAAACGCGTCTTGCGCCATGTAGCCAAACCAGGGGCTGCGGCTGGCTGCAAAGGCCTGGTTGACGGTGGCGATAAAACCCTGGCGCGCCTCGTCGTGCACGGCCAGCAAGAGCGCGGGCGCACCCGCGCGCGTGGCGGCCAAGCGCGCGGCGCGTGTGGCTTGGGCGGCGTCGGTGTAGGGCATGAGCATGATGGCGCCGCTGCATTGAATGGGCACGAGCGTGGTGAGTTCAGCCGCGCGCACAAAGCGCACTTCCATCGCGGGCTTATCCATGGGCAAACATAGGCACAGGCTTGCCGTGCAAAAGCGCCTGATCGCACCTATCGCCCCACGAGGGCGCGCGGGCAGCCCTTTGGGGTAGTGGCTTGCCCGCAGGGCAGTACGCATGCATAAGGTGGTTTCTCCGGGCTGAAAGGCCATCCGTCGGGCGCGCATCTGCAAGTGCTAGCGGAGCCTGTCGCGGCTGTGCGCAAGCGTGCAAGCCAATAGCTGATGCAGACAATATTGTCTTTTTGGAAGTTATTATTACCGCAACGCACTCGCCCCCCCTCAGGCGCCTATCACCTCAACACCCCGTTTTCACCATGGCTTCAAAAAAACCAACCAAGGCTGCGCCCAAAACCGCCGTCAAAACTGCGGCGCTGGCTGCGCCTCGCCGCGCACCGGCTGCCAAAAAGTCCTTGCCAACGCAGCGAGCCGCCGCAGTGAAAGCACCCAAGAAACCGAGAGTTTCAAAAGCGCCAAAAGAGCTTTCGCCCCACAGCCTGGTCAAGGGCAAGCACATCGTCTGCTTTTGGAAGCAAAACGACCTGGGCCTGTTTGGCCGCCGCCCGGACCGCTGGATCGCCTTGTGGGAACAAGACCCCAAAGTCGAGAAAGTGCTGGTCTTTGAAACGCCATTGAGCAGTTTGGCCTTGGAGGAGTGGCTCAAACGCGCCATA